>NZ_JBSGJX010000028.1:0-121683 GCF_053605785.1 Nonomuraea sp. NPDC003754 | reverse complement strand
TCCGCGGGGCCGCCGTTCCCTCGGGCCACCCCGCCCCCCCCCGACGGCGGCTCAGGGTCGCCCCCGCTCCGCATGGGAGGGGCGGGGCCGCAGGCCGTGCTCGAGGATCTCCAGGCTCCGCCCGATCTCGGCGTCCACCGCACCGGCATCGATGCGGCCGTCGACGGCCAGCGTGGACAGGCCGTGCACCAGGCACCACAGCGTCACCGCGACCGTGACTGGGTCTCCCGGCTCCACCTCGCCCGCCTCCTGCGCCAGCGCGACGGCGTCGATCAGGATCGCGCAGGTCCGGTCGTGGGCTTCGGTCAGTTCGGCGTACTGCGCGCGGGCCGTGATGCCCGTGCCCATCATCAGCCGGTACAGCTGCGGGTTGGCGACGGCGAAGGCGGCGTAGGCGCGCACGAGGTCGTGCACCGCGGACAGCGTGCCCGTGCCGCGTGGCGCAGCGCGGACCTGACGCTGGAGTTCGGCGTAGCCGTCCATGTTGATGGGTGAGTTGCGCGAGGTCTTCGCGAAGCGGTGGGGCAACGGGCCCGCGCCGGATCGCCGCCCCCACCTGGCGAGCGTGATCGTGTTCCCGGCCGAGCAGCCGCCGCGGGGCGGCGTCGACGGGCCGGGCGACCACCACGCCGATCGCTGAGCGCCCCACCGTGCCGGTGCCGTGGCAGCCGGCGCGGGAGGCGGCGGTTGACCACCGAGGCCGGGGTGTACGGCCGGCTCCGCGCGCGGCCCGTCCCCTCGGCGCCGGCCGCCCGCCTCAGGGCAGCAGGCTCTCCACCACGTCGGCCGCCCGCCCGGCCCCGCCCTCGGCGCGTACCTCCTCGCGCAGCTCCGCCGCCCTGCGCGCCACCGCCGGGTCGGAGGTCAGCTCCAGCAACGTACGGCGCAGCAGCCCCGCGGTGGCCTCGGCCGTGTCCACCCGTCGGGCGACGCCCAGCTCCACCAGCCGGTCGGCGTTGTCGAACTGGTCGACCGCCTGCGGCACGGCGATCATGGGCACGCCCGCGAACAGGCCCTCGCCGCACCCGCCCATGCCGGCGTGGGTGACGAACGCGTCCGCCTGCAGCAGGACCGCCGGCTGCGGCACCCAGGGGCGCACCTCGACGTTGCCCGGCACGCGGCCCAGGTCGGCCGGGTCGACGTGCCTGCCGATCTGGAGCACCACATGCCAGCCGGGCAGGTCGCCGAAGGCGGCCAGGCACGCGCGGTAGAAGGCGGGCTGCCGGGTGAAGGCCGACCCGAGCGAGACCAGCAGCACCTTGCCGGCTCCGGCGGGACGGCTCCAGCCGCCCTGGTGCGGGCGCTCTCCCAGGCACGGGCCGGTGAACGTCACCGCCTCGGTCTCGACCAGGTCGGCGTTCGGCTGCATGGCTCGCGGGATCAGCGCCACGGCCCGTTCCGGCCGCCCGGGGAAGGAGTCGACGTCAGTGGTGGTCGCCCCGGAGGTGGCCAGCCATGCGGCGAACGCCGCCCGGTAGGCCCCGGCGCCGGGCAACTGCCACAGGTGCGCGGCGACCTGCTCCTGGTATCCCTTCCACGCCACGTAGGTGGGTGACAGCTGCATCATCGGGCGGTCCTGCGACTCGGCGAGCGCCCTGGCGGCGTAGCCGCCGATGTCGTACAGGTACAGGTCGGCCGGGTCGCGGTCGTAGGCGGCGCGCAGCTGCGGCAGCATGCGGATGTTGTCGTCGAGGAAGACCCGCATCGCCTGGATGGGATCGGCGGGCCAGCCGTCGTCGGCGACGGGCAGGCTCGACTCGTACGGGACCAGCTCGGCACCCGTGGGCGTGATCAGGTGTGCCACGGCCGGGTCGTTGGCGTAGGTCACCCGGTGCCCGCGGCCCACCAGCTCGCGGATGACTTCGAGGCCGGGCAGGACGTGGCTGACGGCCGGGATGCCGACCATGGCGACATGTTTGCGTGACATGACAGAACTCTCTTCAGATCCACGGCCGTGCGGCTGTCGGGCTCCGGCGCCGGCCTGCGTATTCCCCAGCGGAGTCCTTCCCCGGGAAAGGATCAGGCTGCCGTCTTTCCGCTGCTGGAGAACACACTGGCCGCGGGTGGAGCGCACGGGCGCGCCGGGCGGGGGTGGAGCGCACGGGCGCGCCGGGCGGCCGCTCGCCCGGTGCCGGCCGGGTGAGCCGCGGCTGCCCGGCCGGCACCGCGGTCGTCGCGTGCGACCGGTCCGGCTACTTCCAGAAGTCGAGCCGGTGCGCGGCGGCGTAGTCGATCGGCCGGATCGCGCCCGGCGCGAGCGACTGGGTGCCGTGGGCGAGCCTGCGCCAGACCGGCAGCCCGCGGCCGTTGGGCGAGCCGGTGCGGGCGAAGTTCGTCCAGTACCCGACCATCTGTTCCGACAGCCTTTCCTGGGCGGGGCTCAGCCGGGCCTTCTCTTCCGGGAAGAGGTACGGCAGGTCACCGGCGTGGTAGGCGCCCCAGTCGAAGTCCACCTGCAACGGCAGGAACATCGGCGCCTGGCGGTCGGCGAACTCGTAGCCGTAGACGGGCACGTGCCTGGCGAGCAGGGTGTTCTGCTCGTGGGTGCCGCGCGCCCAGATCCTGTCGGTCATCACCGCCGCCCACGCCTGGCCGGGCGAGGCGTGCTCCGACAGCGGGTACCTGCGCATCACCCGGTCGGCGTCCTTGCCGAAGGCGGTCTTGAGCAGCGTGCCGTACTGCTCGGCGGTGACCGGCTTGCCGGCCGCGTCGTAGGTCATCCCCACGAAGATCCGGTGCTCGTCCTTGGTCGCGCCGGCCAGCACGGGAACCCGGTGGAAGCGGCCCTTCCTGATCGCCGTGGACGGCAGTTCGGGAAGCACCCTGTTGCCGTAGGCGTACACCTGGAAGGCGTTCATGATCTGCGGCACGTCGAGGATCTTCTTCACCGGCAGCGCGCGCAGGCACGCCAGGTCCTGGCAGCCCAGCCTGGCGGCGTACTCCTTGCCGACCGCCTCGGCGTCCCCGGCGCTGCGCCAGGCGAAGGTCGGCAGGGCCGGCATGCCGGGGACCAGGCTGCCCGCCGGCATGTCCATCATCGTCTCGCCGCTCTGCATGGCCACCCGCTGGAACAGGCCCTTGGCGCCGGGTGAGGTGAGGTGGCCGCCGATGGCGAGCGCGCCGAAGGAGACGCCGAACGCGGTGACGTTCGACGGGTCTCCGCCGAAGGCTGCGGCGTTGCGCCTGACCCAGCGCAGGGCCTCCTGCTGGTCCTGCAGGCCGTAGGTGCCCCCGTCCTCGAGGCCGGGGTAGCTGAAGCCGTTGAACACGCCGAGCCGGTAGTTGATCGTCACGACGACGACGCCGCGGGAGGCCAGCTTGCGGGCGTCGGAGAAGTGCCCGCCGCCGACCGCCCCGTCCCCGTGGATCCACACCATGACGGGACGGTCGCGTCCCGGCTCGCGAGGGGCGGTGACGTTGAGGACCAGGCAGTCCTCGGTCGTGCTGGAGATCGGGGCGTAGGGGGAGCCGACCTGCGGGCACAGCGGGCCGGGCCGGGTCGCGTCCTTGACGCCGTTCCAGCGCCCGGCGGGCCTGGGGCTCTCCCACCGGCCCGCGGTGGCGTACGGGATGCCCTGGAAGACGCGGTGCTGATCGGTCACGACGCCGCGCACGGCTCCGGTGTCGGTCGTGACGACGGCACCGTCCGACGGCCGCTGCGCCGGGCCGGTGCCCGTGACCATCCCGGCCACGGCGAGTGTCGCAAGAAGGATTCGCATGCCTCAACGCTGCTGGATCCCGCCCCGGCCCAGAAGATTCATCGATCCTCGATGATCCAGGACAAACGTCCCGGGACCCGGGTCCTCGGCGTCGCCGCCGCCCCCGGCCGCGCCATCGCCGCCAACACCGCCAACACCGCCGGGCCCCGAGCCGTAGCACGCGAGGTCGGCCGATGAGGCCGTCTGCCGGGTTCTTGATGTCTGGACTGCGAGGCGTTACCGCCCGGGAGTGGCGGGCGGACACGGCCTCACCGGTGTCTTGTCGTCAGCCCCGGAAAGGGTTCACGCCACCGCGGGTCCCGGCGAAAACCGCCGCGGCGGATCGCACCGAGGGGCGAGCACGCACCAGAAGGCCCTCCGCTCGGGTCCGGTCACCGGACGCGAAGCAGCCGTGAGTGGCCGGGTTGACGAGGTCAGTGGGACGAGGCGGGGATGTCGCGGACGCTGATCCTGCGGCGGAAGACCCAGTAGGTCCATCCCTGGTAGAGCAGCACCACCGGCAGGAAGACCACCGCGACCCAGGTCATGATGCCGAGCGTCTTCGGTGTCGCGGCCGCGTTCTCGACGGTCAGGCTGTAGGCCGGGTTGATCGTGGACGGCAGGACGTTGGGATAGAGGACGGCGAACAGGCTGATCACCGCCACGCCGATGGCGACCGCCGAGAACAGGAACGACCAGCCCTGACGCCCTCTGGCGATGGCGGCCAGCGCGCCGGCGAAGGACAGGACGGCCAGGGCGGCCAGGATCACCGTGCCGGCCTGGCCGCCCGCCAGCTGCGTCCAGGCCAGGAAGACCACCGCGAGGACCGCCGCTACCACGCCCGTCCGCAACGCCACCCCGGCCGCCCGCCCGCTGATCTCGCCGGTGGTCTTCAGGGCCACGAAGACGGCGCCGTGCGCGGCGAACAACGCCAGCGTCGTGAGCCCGCCGAGCAGGGCGTACGGGTTGAGCAGGTCCCAGACCGTGCCGACGTACTCGTGCCGGGCGTCGAGCTTCACGCCGCGCACGATGTTGGCGAACGCGACGCCCCACAGCAGCGCGGGCACGAACGACCCCGCGATGATGGCCGCGTCCCAGCGCCGCCGCCACGTCCGCGAGTCTCGCTTGGCACGGTACTCGAAGGCCACCCCGCGCACGATCAGCGCGAGCAGGATCAGCAGCAGCGGCAGGTAGAACCCGCTGAACAGAGACGCGTACCACTCGGGGAAGGCGGCGAAGGTGGCGCCGCCCGCGGTGATCAGCCACACCTCGTTGCCGTCCCACAGGGGGCCGATCGTGTTGATCATCACGCGGCGTTCGGTGTCGTCCCTGGCGATGACGGGCAGCAGCATGCCGACGCCGAAGTCGAAGCCCTCCAGGACGAAGTATCCGACCCACAGGACCGCGATCGCCACGAACCAGATGTCGGTGAGCTCCACTGTCCGATCCTCCTAGTAGGCGAACGACATCTCGCCGCCGTCGCGCGGTTCGCTCTCGTCGACGTCGGGCGGGGCCACCCTGGCGTACTTGATCATCAGGCCGGCCTCCACCACGGCCAGCACGCCGTACAGGGCGGTGAAGGCGATCAGCGAGGTCAGCACCGTGCCGGCGCCGACGCTGGGTGAGACGCCGTGGAGGGTCCTCATCTGGCTGAAGACGATCCACGGTTGCCTGGCCATCTCGGTGAAGATCCAGCCGAAGCTGTGGGCGAGGAAGGGCAGCACCACCGACCAGACGGCGGCCCGCCAGACCCAGTCCTTGCCGCGGATGCGCCGTCCGCGGGTCAGCCACAGGACGGCGACCGCCACCGCGGCCGCGAGCAGGCCGAATCCGATCATGAGCCGGAAGCTCCAGTAGGCGACCGGGATGTAGGGGCGGTAGTCGCCGGGGCCGAATCGCTTCTGGTACTCGGCCTGGATGTCGTTGACGCCCTGGACCTTGCCGTCGAACGAGCCGGTGGCCAGCTGGGACAGCAGGCCCGGGATCTCCAGCGAGAAGATCGGCTGCGTGCCGTCGAGCGTCCCGATGGTGAACAGGGAGAACGGCGCCGGCTGCTGGGTCTCGTAGAGGGCCTCGGCGGCGGCCATCTTCATCGGCTGGGTCTGCGTCATGATCTTGCCGAGCAGGTCGCCGGAGACCAGGCCGCCGAGGGCGCCGATCAGCACCACGACCGCGCCGAGCCGCAGCGACGGGCGGAAGACGTCGACGTCTCTGTGCCTGGCCAGATGCCAGGCGGAGACGGCCATGAGGATCACTCCCCCGGCCAGCCAGCAGCCGAAGACCGTGTGCGGGAAGGTGGCCAGCAGGACCTTGTTGGTCAGCACGGCCCCGAAGTCGGTCAGCTCGGCGCGGCCGTCGACCTTGAAGCCCACCGGCCACTGCATGAAGGAGTTGGCGGCCAGGATGAAGTAGGCCGACACGATCGTGCCGATCGCGACCACCCAGATGCACGCGAGGTGCACCCGTTTCGGCAGCCGGTCCCAGCCGAAGATCCACAGCCCCAGGAACGTCGACTCCAGGAAGAAGGCCAGCAGCGCCTCCAGCGCGAGCGGGGCGCCGAAGATGTCACCGACGAACCTGGAGTAGGAGCTCCAGTTCATGCCGAACTGGAACTCCTGCACGATCCCCGTCACCACGCCCATGGCGAAGTTGATCAGGAAGAGCGTGCCCCAGAACTTGGTCGCCCGCAGGTACGCCTTCTTCCCCGTGCGCACCCAGGCCGTGTTCAGGATGGCCACCATCAGCGACATCCCGATCGTGACGGGCACGAACAGGAAGTGGTACACGGTGGTGATCCCGAATTGCAGGCGCGCGAGATCCAAGGCATCCATGGGATGACTCTAAGTGTCCGATCGTGTTCCTATTGTCATGGCGCGCCGGGATCGCGAGCGGGGCGATCACCGCGATCGCGCCTCCACCCCCACCCTGCCGACACTACCCGAAGGGCACCGCTCGGGACCCTGGCTCATTTCGCGACGTTGCGCAGGTCGACGTCGTCGAAGTCGACGCTCACGTCGGCCGCGCTGTCCACCAGGAAGATGAGGCGCACCATGCCGACCTGCTTGCCGCGGGCCGTGGCGGGGATCTCGCAGTCCAGGCGCAGCGGTGTCCACACCCCCGTCGGGCGCAGGGTGATGACGGGCGAGCGGACCGAGCTGCCGGTGATCGGCGTGCCGTTCTGCTCCAGCAGGTCGAGCGCCAGCTGCACGCTCGCGCGCGTGCCGGCGGGCGCCCGGTAGGTGGTGGTCAGGCGGGCCAGCCCGGGCTCGATGTCGATGACCTGGCTGGGGCCGCCCCAGCCCTGACCGGTGACCCGCAGCACCGCCTCGCCGGGCGGGCGGGAGATGGCGCGGGTACCGGTGGAGCGGTCGAGCAGCTCCCACGGGGCCAGCCCGTCCTCGAAGGAGGGGTTTCGCACGAGCGACGGCGCCGGCACGCCGCGCAGGATGAGAGCGGCGTAGGGGTGTTCGGCGGCCAGGGCGCGGGCCCGGTCGGTGACCGGGCCGCCGTCCGGCTCGCGCACCCGCAGGTAGTCCACCAGCGTCCAGTACTCGCCGGGGTTCCAGCCGGTCCAGGTCAGGTTCGGGTGGGAGGCGGGGTTCATCTGCAGCACGAGCACCGGGTCGCGGGAGAACTCGGTGATCAGCGCCTGGCGGCGGGCGGCCAGGTCGAGGCGGCGCTGGAAGGCCTCGACGCCGCTTTCGAGGAGGGCGAGCGCGGCGGCCTGGTCGGCGGGGGCCTGGACGGGGCGGGGGTAGCTGAGCGCGGAGGCCTCGAAGAACTCGAAGGCCCGCCGCATGATCGTCGCCCTGGCCCGTTGCGCGGGCGTGACCGTGGCCGAGACGACCGAGTCGAGCAGGCTGCGGCTGCGCTCCAGGTCGGCCTCCTCCACCAGGTCGAGGTACTGCGGCAGGTTGAAGGTCTGGTAGGTCGCATCGGGCAGGAACCAGGGCGAGCCGGGCACCCGCTCGGTCCAGAACCGCTCCCACAGCGCGAAGTAGGCCGACAGGGTGTCGGCCGCGGCGGTGCCGACCGCGCGCTCGCACCACTCGCGGTTCAGCCGGTCGACGTCGGCGCCGGCGTTCCACAGCAGCTTGGCGGTGATCCAGGGCTTGGGGCCCTCGCCCCAGTTCGGGTACAGCTCGGCGTAGTGGGCGACGACGCCCTTGGCCTTGGCGTACCGGAGGGTCTCGGCGTAGCGGCGGGAGAACATCCGCGGTAACAGGTACGGCGCGCCGTACAGGTAGTCGTAGAAGCCGAGCCGCTCGCAGACCGCCAGCCACCGCTCGGTCAGCGCGTGCCCGTCCGCCTCGACCGCCGGATCGACCCACGCGTACCGGTCCTGCGTCAGGAACGGCACCACCCTCGGGTGCAGCGGGAAGGCGGGCGGCGTCTCCAGCGTGCGGTAGGCCAGCAGGCCGAAGTCCTTGCCGGGGTGGCGCTCCAGCACGCGTCGCACGACCTCGTTGACCCAGGCGTAGTAGGCGGGCACCGGGTCGGTCTCGGCGAAGCCTTCGCCGTCGTTGACGCCCAGGGAGAAGGAGCGGGCGGCGGGGTTGGCGGCGAAGTACTCCAGGATGCCGGTGACGGCCGCGTCGATGGTGCCGGGCACGGAGAAGGCGGGCTGCCAGCCGGTCAGCTTGCCCGGCGCGGGCGGCCGCCCGCCCGGATAGTACTCGGGGTGGGTCTGGCCGTACCTCTCGACGGGGAACAGGGTGTGCAGGTTGTGGTGGAAGGCGATGGGTTCGGTGCCGATGCCCTGCATCCTGTTGCGCTGCGCCCACTGCTGCTGCAGCGGGTACCTGGCATCACGCAGCGGGCTGAGCGAGCGCTGGGTGAAGGCCGGCTGCTCGTACACCTGGACCACGGGGATCCGCAGGGCCGCCAGCGCCGGCACGTCGTCGCCGTCGGGGCCAGGCAGCAGCCACCGGACGCCGACGTAGCGTTCGAGGAACTCGCGCACGCCGTTGGCGGTGCCCGCCGCGCTCGGGCCGGCGACGGTGACGGTGCCCTGATAGATCCTGATCACGAATCCGTCGGGGTCGAGCCCGGTGAGCAGGCGCGGTACGGAGGGGTCGGGCCCCGGCCCGCCCACGTGGATCGGGGTGAGCCCGGGCGCGGCCGAGCGGGGCAGGCGGACGCCGGTGGCCCGCTCGACGTAGGCGACGAGCTCGTCGGCGAGGGCTTCGGCGCCGGGAGCGGCGATGACGGCGGCCCTGGCCGTACCGGACAGGACGACGGGCAGTCCCTCCTCGGGCAGGAGGGCGGGGACGAGGGGGATGGCCCCCATGAGGCCGAGCAGCTGGCGACGGTTCATGGCGACTCCTATCGAGGACCTAAGACATAGGACATACCCTCGCCGTGACGCGCGTCAATGCCGGGGCCATAACGGCATAACATGCGCGCCGTTATCGGGCCCACGAAGGTTATAAACGGCACGACATAGGTGCATACCAGGCGATAAGGTCCTCCCTCGTGACTCTTTCTCATGACGTGGCCGGTGACGGCCCTGCCCTCGTACTGCTGCATTCCGGAGTGTGCGACCGGCGCATGTGGGATCCGCAGTGGGCGGCTCTCCTCGATGCCGGCTACCGGGTGATCCGCTGCGACTTCCGCGGCTTCGGCCGATCACCGATGCCCGACCGCCCCTACAACAACGCCGATGACGTGGTCGACCTGCTCGGCCACCTCGGCATCGAGCGGGCGGCGCTGGTCGGATCGTCCTTCGGCGGCCGGGTCGCCCTGGAGGTCGCGGCGCGCTGGCCGGACACCGTCACCACGCTGGCGCTGCTGTGTTCCGGCTCGCCCGAGCTGGTGCCGGGCCCGGCGCTGCGGTCCTTCGCCGAGCAGGAGGACGCGCTGCTCTCCGCCGGCGACGTCGACGCAGCCGTCGAGCTGAACCTCACGACCTTCCTCGGCCCGGAGGCCGACGACGCGACACGCGAGAACGTCCGCCTGATGCAGCGGCACGCCTTCGACGTCCAGATGGCAGGCGGCGAGGAGTTCGGGCAGATCGCGGCGGAGATCGACCTGAAGGCGATCACCGCCACGTGCCTGGCCGTGTCCGGCGGCCGGGACCTGCCGGAGTTCCGCGAGATCGCCACCGGCCTGCCGGGCCTGCTGCCCCGCGCCCGCCACGTCGAGCTGCCGTGGGCCGCCCACCTGCCCAGCCTGGAACGGCCCGCCGAGGTGACCGCCCTGCTGCTGGACTTCCTGGGCGCCTCCGACTGAAGCTCTCTGCGGGCGCCGGGGAGCGCGACGGCCGGCCCCGCCTCGACGGACAGGTAGCAGCGCGGCCCCTCGGGATCCGTCCCGAGGGGCCGCGAGGCTCAGGCGCCGGCCAGCGCCGCGGCGGCCAGCAAGGTGGCCGCCAGACCGCCCGCCACCACCAGGGCGGCCGCCGCCAGCGGCAGGCGCAGGCTCACCGCGCGCACCCAGGGCCGCGCCGCCGCGCCTGCCAGCACGTCCCGCCCGCGCAGGACGGCGAGGCCGACGCCGGCCAGCGTGAGCGCCAAGCCCACGCCGAACGCCGCCACCATGGCCAGCGCGAGCGCCGCCCTGCCGGTGATCAGGCCGGTGAGCAGCAGCAGGAACGCCGAAGGCGAGGGCAACAGCCCACCGGAGGCGCCGATCGTCACGATCCCCCGCCAGGTGAGCAGGGAGGCACCCGGCCCCTCCCCATGCCCGTGGCCATGCCCATGCCCGTGCCCATGTCCGTGTCCGTGGCCATGGCCGGGCGTACGGCGGGCGCGGAGGTGCCGCAGGAGCAGGCCCACGCCCACCCCCAGCACGATGAGCGCGGCCACCAGCTGCAACCACGAGGTCACCACACCCAGATCCGGCGCCGCGTCCATCGTGATCCACCACCCGACCGCCAGCACGCCCACCGACACCGTGTGCATGACCGCCACGACCACGCCGAGCAGAAGCGCGTCCCTGGCCCTGCCGTTGCCGCCGACCAGGTAGCCGGCCGTCAGCGTCTTGCCGTGACCCGGCGCGCAGGCGTGCGCGGCACCGGCCACCAGCGCCACCAGCAGGGCCAGCGGGAGCACCACATCCGAGGTGATCAGCGACGACAGCTCCGCCGTCCAGACCGCGGCCGGGCCCGCCGAGACGGGCCCGCCCGACCCGCCGTCGAGCGCCAGCGGATGGGCGGGAGCCGTGGCCGTGTGGAGCGCGCCGTGTCCGGCCGGGGTGGTGGACACCGTCCGGTAGTTCGCGTTGACGTCGGTCAGCGTGGTGATCGTCAACGTCACCGTCCCGACCTTCGCGGGGCAGCGGAAACGCAGAACCGCCCCGGAGGTGGCAAGAGCGTCGGTGCGGATCGTCGTCACCGGGCACGCCCTTCCCGCCTGCCCCACCGTGATGCGCGCGCCGAGGTAGTCGCGGACGGCGCCGGCCACCGGCCCGTCCCGCCAGGCGGGCCCGCCACCCGGCCAGGACGCGGGCCCGGTGGAGGAGGGCGAGGACGGAACAGCGGGAGGCGGCGTGCGCGTCCCGGTGGAGGAGGGCGAAGGCGCAACGGCGGGAGGCGGCGTGCGCGTCCCGGTGGCCGCCGCGACAAGGGCCGCGAGGTCGTCCTCGGCCGCCGACCAGGTCACCTCGACCGCATCACCGTCCGCGGTGACCTTCGCCACGAGCGGCGGGCCGAAGGGGTGCGCCCACCCCTGGCCCGCCGCTCCCAGCAGGACCGCCGCCGCCATGCCCGCCACCGCGAGCAGGCGGACCAGGACCCGTCGTCCAACCACGGTCACCGACCGGAACCGCCGCGCGGCTTCCTGGCCACCAGGGCGTGGACGGAGCCGTCGTCGGTCAGCGCGTAGAGCACGTTCCCGCTCACCGACAGCGCCGAGGCCACACCCCCGCCCAGGTTGTACTCGGCCAGCTTCCGCCCGCTCGCCCGGTCCAGCGCCACGACGCGCCCGTCCCAGGTCGCGGCGTACACCACGGACTCGGTCGCCAGGGCGTGCATGGCGGGCGAACCCGGCCCCGCGCCCGCGCACCCGGCCGCGACCCGCCACTTGTCGTCCATCGGGCTCTCGCCCGGCAGGTACCCGAGCGGCGTCTCCCACACCGGGGTCGCCGGCGTCGCCGAGGCCGTGTCGTAGGCCCTGACCACGCCGTCCATACTGGCCACGTACGCCATCGCACCCCTGGTGGCGGGGCTGGTCACCGGCGGAGGCCCGGGCTCGCACGTGCTCGAGGTGCCGAGCTTGGCGTGCCAGACGACCTTGCCCTGCGCCTGCACGTCATGGCCGCGGACGCCCGACATGGTCGCCGTCACCAGCCCCGCGTCGGTCAACACCGGGGAGGACTGGCTGAACAGGTCGCCGCCCGTGTCGACGGAGGACTGCTGCGTGCAGGTGGCCAGATCCATCGCGATCAGCGTCTGGCTGGACCCCGAGTGCAGGTAGGCGGTGGTCGAGCCGGGCCGCCGTACGGCGACGCTGTGGTACTCGCCCCAGCCGCCCGGCGCGGCGAACCCGCCGGGCAGGCGGGTGCCGGTCCTGGCGTCGCGGCAGCGCACGCCGTCCCACTCCTGGTAGACCGCCACGCTGCGGCCGTCGGGCAGGTCGAACACGCTCACGGGGCCACCGGCGCGGCCGTAGCGGCGCACCGTCGACCCGGTGACCTGCTCGGCGTCGATCGTCTCCCAGACCACCTTGCCGGTGCGCGCGTCGAGCGCGTAGACGCGGCCGACACCCGTGGTGAGGTACACCTTGCCGTCGTGAACGGTCGGGTAGGACTCGGCGTCGCCGTCCAGGTAGGTCCGCCACCTCTCGGCGCCGGTCCGCGCGTCGTAGGCGAGCATCATGCTGTACGGCGAGTCGAAGGCCTGCGAGGCGACGATCACCTTGCCGTCCCACACGGCGGCGCCGTTGAGGTGGAACTGCTCGCCGGTGTTGGCCGCCCAGCGCAGGTCGAGCGTGGCGCCCGGGTCGTCCTCGGCCGACGAGCGGCCCTGCTCGTCGCCGCCCTGCCTGGTCCACTCCCGGCCGGGCGACGGCCTGCCGAGCCGCGGCTGGCCGCTCACCGTGAAGCTGGTCGTGACCGCCGGCCAGGTCGCCCCCGCCGTGTCCTTGACGACCAGCTCGGCGGTGTAGCTGCCGGGCAGCAGGCCGGTGACCCGCTCGCTCACCCTGGTCCACGACACGTGCGCCTGCGGGCACGGCTCGGCCGTACCGCCCGGCGGGGTGTAGCAGTTGACGATGCCCTTGGGCGAGGTCGCGCGGCCGAACGGCATCGCCTTCTCGTGCCAGACGGTTCTGCCGTGCCGGCGCAGGGTCAGCGAGGCGGTCGCGGGGGTGCGGCCGTCGTCCTCGGCGTACACCTCGACGGGCACGCCCGAGCGGGCGCTGTGGACGCTGTCCTGGGCGGGGCTGACCAGGGCGACGTCGTCGTCGACCTCGAACTGGCGGCGGGTGCCGGTGATGTAGCCCTTGTCGTCGCCGGTGACGCCGCTGAAGTCGAGCACCTTGTAGTCGGGCCTGGCGGCGTCGATGCCGTAGGTGCCCATGTTGTTGACCTCGACCGACCTGGCGAACGCGCCGCGCCGGTACTCGGCCTGCTGGTTGTGACCCGCGGCGAACATCCGCACGTCGTACTTGGCCAGCTCGTCCACGGTCGGCTGCATGCCGGCGCCGGGGCCCCAGCGGGTGAACAGCGAGCGGTGGGCGAACACCAGCACCTGCTTGCCGGCGGCGTGCCTGCGCAGGTCCTCGCGCAGCCAGGCCAGCTGCGGGGCCAGGCCCCTGGCGTCGTAGTTGTCCTCGAGCACCACGACGTGCCTGCCGTTGCGGTCGAAGCTGTACCACTCGGGGCCCAGGTTCCTGCGCCAGTACTCCAGGCTGCCGCCGTACCCGGTGGAGGTGGCGGTGCCACCGACGTCGTGGTTGCCGATGACCGGATAGAACGGCATGCCGAGCCTGCCCTTGCGCAGGCCCTCACGCAGCAGGTCGTAGCCGCCCTGGCGGCGCGGCTCGGCGGCGTAGTCGGTGACGGTCAGGTCGCCCGTGGTGATCGTCATGGTGGCGCGGTGCACCTCGGACATCGCCTCGACGTGCCCCTGCCACTGCGGGAGGGCGGTCCTGGCCTCGGCGTCGGTGCGGTTGCCCACCTCGACGTCGGAGACCATCAGCCACTTCTCCTTGGGGTCGGCCGCGTTGGTGTCGGGCACCAGCGCGAAGTCGAGCCGCTGCCCTTCCTTCGCCTCGCGGAAGAAGGTGGGCACGTAGTCGTCGCGCAGCACCGGTGTGTAGCCGTCCGGCGAGACGACGGAGACCAGGTCGGTCTCCCTGCGCGCCCGGTCGACGGTCAGCGTGTAGCCGCCGTCGGCGCCGGTGGTCGCCCAGACCGCGCCGTCGGTGACGGACACGTTCGGCAGCCCCTTCTCGCCCTGGTCCCTGACGCCGTCGGCGTCACGGTCGGCGAAGACCACGCCCTCGACGGTCACCGGCTCGGCGGCCGCTCCGGCCAGCGTGAACGTCACGGGCGCGGCGAGCGGGTCGTAGCCGTCGTCGGCCAGGAAGTGCGCGCTCCAGGCGCCTTCCCCGAGCGCGGCGGTGGACAGGGTGACGGTGCCGGAGGCGAGCGGCGCCCTCACCCAGGTGCGGGAGGCGACCTGGCCCGGTTTGTCGGCGGCCGCGTACAGGCCGACCCAGTTCAGCGCGCCCGGCTTGTCGGTGGTGTAGCTGAAGGTGACCGGCTGGCCGGCCTTGGGGTTGGGGGTGGTCAGCGCCAGGGTGCCGGCGGCCGTCGCGGAGGGCGTCCCGCTGGGGGAAGGACTCGCGGCCGTCGCCACTGTCGTCGCATCTGTCGTTGCCTCTGTCGTCGTCTTCTCCGTGCCCTGCCCGGGGTCGGCGAGCGCGGCGCCGGGGGCGAGCACGACCACGGCCAGCACCGCCGCGACGGCCGTACCGACGGCCCGCCTCGGCGTGCGCCGGTCCGCCGGCCCGGAGCCCGGCAGGCGGCTGCCCGCCCGGCCCGTACGGCGGCGCAGCGCCGCCACCGCCACCCCCATCAAGCTCAGCGCAAGGATGAGCGCCAGGCCCAGGACCACCACCGTGAGCCGGCCGGGGCCGGCCGCGTGCGCGCCGGCGGCGTCGACCACGGGCAGCTCGGCCGTCACGTTGACGGTGGTGCCGTCGAACTCGGTGATGATCTCCGACAGGCCGCCGGACTTCAGCACGGCGCCCAGATCGAGCCCGTCCACCGCGCAGGGCCACGCGAGCTCGATGACCACCCCGTCCGGAATGCCCCCGGTGTCGCCGGACACTCCTTGCGCGGTGACCGGACAGCCGCCCGCGAGCAACCCCTTCGCCCAGGCGCCCGCCTGGCCGGGAGTGACGACATCCTTGTGCACAACCAAGCGACCGCTTGTTGAACTGGATGTGGCGTGCACGACGAGCTCGGCATGCTGCCTGCTGAGGTGTGCCGCAGCCGGAGCTGCGACGACCAACGAGCCGATCACGGCGGCGATTAACGCACAGAAGATCCGGACGGCATTAAATGTGTGATATGGCCTATATTGCATGCCGACTAAGCTAGACAAGTTGCCTGCCGCCGGACGAGCACCGGCAACGATGTTCACCCACCCGCCCCAAGAATTCACCCGTCGTCACCTCCTGGACCACGCCGGGCGGATCCACTCGGCGGCCGCCGGGCGATCCGTGCTGATAAATGACGCCCCGCCTCGCCCCCGGCACGGACCTGGACGACCTCCTGCAGGCGCTCATCACGCCGAGGCAACGCCCGAAGTGCCGCCGGCAGCCCGGGACAACGCCGTCCATGCCCTGCGGAGCAGCGTCAGCGCACCCGACATGGGCCGGGTGGCTGTGCGGCAGTTGCTTTGTCCGTCATCCGCCGGGGTGCGGGGGTGCGGGGGTGCGGCGGGTAGGCGCACGGCGACGGTGAGCCCGCCGGTGGGACGCGCGGTGACGGCGAGTGTTCCGTCGTGCGCGTGGGCGATACTCTTGACGATCGCCAGGCCGAGACCGACGCCCTCCCGGGTGAAGGACCGCTGGCCGGCACGGCTGAGCAGGATCTGCGCCTCGGCCAGGTCGATCGCTCGGGTGTTGACGATGTGGAGGCGTTCGACGAGCTCGTCGGCCTGCCGCCGCGGATCGTTGCGGGCCACGTCGGGAAGGGTCTGTGTGATCGCCAGCGGGGTGCGCAGGGAGCCAGCATGCTACCGGCGAGAATCCACCCTCCCAGGAGGCCGAACACCAGCAGGAAGGCCGGCACCGCGACCGCTGCCGGACCGAAGGCGCGCAGCCAGGCGCCCTACTCACCGTCCCCTCCCCCGAAACCGGTGCCGGACGCCGTGCCGATGCGGTACCCGACGCCGGGCACCGTCGCGATGACCCAGGGTTCGCCGAGCCGCTTGCGCAAGGCCGAGACCGTGATGCGCACGGCGTTGGTGAAGGGGTCGGCGTTCTCGTCCCACGCCCGTTCCAGCAGCTCCTCGGCGCTGACGACACCGCCTTCGGCGGCGACCAGCACCTCGAGAACGGCGAACTGCTTCCTGGTCAGCGCGACGTACCGCCCATCCCGGTAGACCTCCCGCCGGAACGGATCCAGCCGCAGACCGGCGATCTCCCGCACGGGCGGCCTGCTGTGGGCGCGACGGCGGTCGAGTGCCCGGAGCCTGAGCACGAGCTCTTTGAGCGCGAACGGCTTGGTGAGATAGTCGTCGGCGCCGAGCTCGAAACCCGAGGCCTTGTCGTCGAGCCGGTCGGCGGCGGTGAGCATGAGGATCGGCATGCCGCTGCCGGAAGCGACGATGCGTCGCGCGATCTCGTCACCGGACGGTCCGGGAATATCACGGTCGAGGACGGCGATGTCATACGGATTGACACCCAGCAACTCGAGAGCGGTCTCGCCGTCACCGGCGATATCGGCCGAGATCGCTTCCAGACGGAGCCCATCACGGATGGCTTCCGCCATATAGGGCTCATCCTCGACGATCAGTACGCGCATTCTGCCGATACTACGAACCCGAACATATCGTCGGCGTATCGGAAATCGCATAAGCGCTGGTAACACCACGCTGCCTTGACTGGCGGCATGAGTCTTCACACACCGGCGCGATCAGGAGTCGGCCGCGCCCGCCGGCTCGTAGTCGTCGGCCTGGCAGCGGTCATCGCCGCGATCGTCGCAACCCTCGGTTATCAGCTGGTCTCGTCGTCGGCCACCTCGTTCAGCGATGTTCTCGGCGAGCACCGGGGTGCTGCCGGCGAGGCTGACGGCGTCGTCCCCGACGGCGTGACGGTCTTCGACGACGAGTTCCCGGCTGTGGCCAAGCTCGATCCGGACCTGCTCGAGGCCCTGCGCCGAGCCGCGACCGACGCCGCTGAGGACGGCGTCGAGTTCCACGTCAACAGTGGATGGCGTTCTCCGCGGTACCAGCAACAGTTGCTCCGCGATGCCGTCTCCAGGTACGGCTCGCAAGAGGAAGCCGCGCGGTGGGTCGCCACAGCGGACAACTCCGCCCACGTGTCCGGGGACGCCATCGACATCGGACCCTTCGACGCGACGGCGTGGCTGTCCAGGCACGGCGCCGACCACGGGCTATGCCAGATCTACGGCAACGAATCCTGGCACTACGAACTGCGCCCCGAAGCAGCCGACCGTGGGTGCCCACCGATGTATGCCGACCCCACCGACGATCCAAGGATGCGGCACTGACCAACGCCGTCGGCGTATCCCGTCCCGGTGACCCCCACTCACCCTGCAGACCTTTCCCGACCGCGGCAGGCAGGCTGCAGAGCCGGGATCCGGTTGGAGCTGCTGATCGGGCCGCTGACGGGAATCTACGACCCGAACGGGCTGGGAGGCGTGGCGCCGTTGCCGCACGGCCGGGGTGCTGGACGTGAGGGTCGCGGCCGGCCGTACATCGTGAGCGAGTTCATCGCGGGCTCGCGACCCTCGACCGGCTCGAACGGCCGCGAAGCGGCCGGCGACCACGACAGGCGCCCGGGGCCGCCGCAGGACCGCCGCCGGCACGGCCGGGGACGCGAACAGGCCAGGTCGACGCGCTCAGCCGGTGGTGAAGGGCGGAACGGTGAGCGTGTCGACGCAGGAGGTGTCGTAGCCGCCGGAAGGCTGGTCGAAGAAGCCGACCAGTATCGCGCGGGCGCATGCGGATTGGTCGAACACGGAGTGGCCCAGCCCGGGGAACACCAGGACGCGCGAGCGGGACAGGCCGGTGGCGGCGGCAGCGGCCCACCGCGTTCCGGCGGGCCCGTCGAAGGTTCCCGACATCAGCAGGGCGGGCACGTCGCTGCGGGTCTGGGCCGTCACCCGCCGATCGGCGCGTCCGACGTCCCAGGCCGCGCAGTCGGGGAAGATCCGGGCGACGAACTCCTGCTGCGGCGGCAGCGACAGCACCCGGTCGGGGAAGTCGGGCAGCGCGGCCTGGCCCGCGGCCTGCACCTTCCGGCGGTCGGTGAAGGCCGCCTGCTCGCGGCAGACCACCCCGTAGAACAGGCCCCAGCCGACGAAACCGGGCGGGGAGTTGCCGGCCAGCACCGTCCTGGCCGCGGGCAGGCCGTCGCCGGCGGCCAGGGCGTGCACCGCGGCGGGCACGGTGGTCAGCGCCCAGGGCGGCAGGGCCGCCACCACGACCATGTTGGCCAGCTGGTAGCCGTCGAACACCACGGTGGTGGGCGGGGCTCCCGCCTGGCCGGGCACGGGCACCGTCAGCGGCCGGCGGTTCAGGCGCCGCACGGTGGCGGTGAACTCGGCCCGCAGGCCGGGGTAGGCCGCCTGGCAGGCCGGCTGGGCCGCGCACGCGGCGAACATGGCCTGGTACTGGTCGGCGGCGTTGGGCCACAGGCCTTCCAGGAGGTTGAGGTGGGGTGTGACGACGGAGTCCAGCACCATGCTGCGGATGCCCTGCGGATGGTCGCGCAGCAGTTGCAGGGCCAGATCGCTGCCGTAGGACACCCCGTAGACGTTCCATTCCTTGACGCCCAGCGCCGTGCGCAGATCGGCGATGTCGGCGGCGTTCTCGGTGGTGTTGTACGCCGACAGGTCGTAGCCCGTCCTGGCCAGCCGGTCGCGACATGCCCGGGTCGCCTCGACACCCTTGCGGGTGGTGTCCGGGTCGGTGGCCACCATCGTGACCGCCCGGCGGGTGAAGGCGTCGATCTCCGGACAGCTCAGGAGCGGCTCGGCGCGCCCCGTCCCCCGCTGGTCGACGAAGACGACGTCCCGGTCGGTGTTGATCGCCGGAGAGAGCCTGGAGACGGTGAAGGCGTCCAGCAGCCCGGACCCGCCGGGTCCGCCCGTCAGCCACACCACCGGGTCGGGCCTGGGCCGCGCCGCGGCGGCCTTGAGCCGGGCCACAGCGATCTTGATGGTGCGCCCGCCGGGCCTGGCGCGGTTCTCCGGCACGGTCAAATACCCGCAGCTGAACTCCGGCCCCAGCGCGGGCACGCCGCGCAGGATCGGCGCCGGACACGCCGCCGGGGCGTAGCGCGCCCGGGCGGCCGGCTTCGGCTCCTCGTTCGCACACCCGGCGGCCCCCGCCGCCAGCAGCACGGCAACGGCGAAGCCTGCCACCGCGCGCAGCCGGCGACCGGCGCGCCCGCTCGCCTTGACGCGCCTGTGGCTCGGCCAGAAGGTCCGCGTTTTCCTGTCCGGCCACGGACAGGTTCTCGACGGAGGTCGCCCGGCGTGCGTGCGCCCGTCCGCGTGCCGCGCGGCGCCCCGCCCTGCGCGGCGGCCCGGTTCGCCGTGCCCTGGTTCGCCGTGTCCCGGGCTGCCGGCGTGGACGGACACGGCGTCGGGTGGTGTGTCGGTCATCGTCCCTCCCGGCCGAGCCCGCGGGTCTGCCCGCCGGCGAGCCGGGGACGGCCTGGCGGCCGTCGCTTCCCAGCGGAGGCGTCGATGCCGGCGCCGACGTTCACGCCGTCCGGCCGGAGCGGTCCGGGATGAGCCCACCGGCCGGGGCCGGACCCACTACCCATTAGGCACCCGCCCCTGCGCATCCCGCAAGCCGCCCTTCGCGGCGGCACCGCAGGGTCCCGCCGGACGCCCACCACAGCTTTGCCGGACTGGCCGGACCGGGCCTCGGCGGTCCGTCGCGGACGCGCCCTCTCCGGCAGCAAGCGGCCCCGAAGGCGGCGATCAGCGGTGCCGCCGCACCCGGGTCCGGGCGGGCTTCACCCGACGGTCACCGCGAGCTTGCCGACCGTGCCGCCGGTGAAGTCGGCGACCGCCTGGGCGCCGTCGGCCAGGTCGTAGGCGCGGGCGAGCGGCACCCGCAGGCGGCCGGCGACCACCTCGGCGGCCAGGAAGGCCAGCGTGGCCGGGCTGGGGTCGGCCATGATCGCGGTGGCCTTGACGTCCTCGCCGTCCGGGACGAAGTGCAGCGTGGAGGCCAGCCGTCCGCCCGGGACCAGCAGGCCGGCCACCGCGGCGCCGTCGCCGGCCAGGTGCAGCGCGGCCTGCACCCCGCCGGGCGCCACCGCCTCCACCTGCGCCCGCAGGTCGTCGGGATCCACGACGTAGCGGGCGCCGAGCGCGGTGACGAAGGCGGCCTGGGCGCCGGGCCGGGCCGTGGCGATGACGGCGGCGCCGCGGGAGGCGGCCAGCTGGACGGCGTAGGCGCCCACCCCGCCGGTCGCGCCGGAGATCAGCACGCTCTCCCCGGGAGCCGGGGCCACGGCGTCGACCGCGTTGAGCGCCGCCGTACCGGCCAGGCCCAGCGCGCCGGCCCTGGCGTGGTCGAGCCCGTCGGGGATGCGGCTGATGCCGTACTGCTCGCCGACCACCACGTACTCGGCGAAGCCGCCCTGTCCGAGGGTGGGCCGCATGACCACGCCGAACACCTCGTCGCCCACCGCCAAGCCGCTCACCCCGGCCCCGACGGCCGCGACGCTGCCGGCGAAGTCCTTGCCGAGCACGACAGGGAACTCGTACTCGTAGACGCCCTTGAGGAATCCGCCCAGGACACCCAGGTCGAAACCGTTGACCGAGGCGGCCCGCACGCGCACGAGCACCTCGCCGGGGCCGGGCTCGGGGGTGGGCAGCTCGATGAGCGCGGGAGCGGCTCCGAAGCCGGAGAACGCGACAGCACGCATATCTGGTCACTCCTTGTTCGATGACGATGACGTCTGGCGCCGGCAGGCGCGGGACGGTTCCGGTCGCGGACGGTCCGCCCTCGTCGGGAAGGCCGTCCGGCCGGGCGCAGGCCTACCGCACTTTCTGTGCGTTGGTTATGCCTTGTGCGCGCCTCGAGTCTGGTCCAGAATGCCGCCATGACGGAAGAAGGCACTTTGACCAGCCCACCGCACACCGATGTGCGCGTCTCCGAGGACCACCATGTGTGCCAGCTGCGCGATGTGCTGGATCGGGTGGGCGACAAGTGGAGCGTGCTGGTCATGAGCCTGCTGGGCGACGGCCCCAGGCGGTACTCCGAGCTGCAGCGCGCCATCGAGGGCATCTCCCAGCGCATGCTCACGCTGACGTTGCGCAGCCTCGAACGCGACGGCCTGGTCGAACGGACGGTCACCCCGACCTCGCCGCCACGCGTCGACTACGCCCTGACCCCTGTCGGCCAGACGCTGTCCGGCCAGGTGAGCGGGCTGATGCGCTGGGCGGAGCAGCACCGCGCGTACGTGGCCGAGTCCCGCCGCCGCCACGACCTCGCGGCAGCCGGTTGACGCGGCAGCGGGCCGCCTGCCGTACGGCGGGGCCACCGCCCGGCCGCGATCACGGCCACAGCCGGCCGCGCAGCCAGGCCGATCCGGTGCGCTCGTAGCGCAGGCGCGTGTGCCTGCGCTCGTGGTCGGCCTGCCAGAACTCGACCTCCTCAGCGGTGAGGGCATACAGCGTCCAGGCGGGGGCGACCAGGTCCGGGTCGGCCGTCACCCGGGCGTAGGCCTGCTCGAAGGCGGCGTCGAGCTCGGCCGGGTCGTCCAGCGGCTCGGACTGGCGGCCGATGAGCGCCTCGGCACGCGAGGCCGGCGGGCGCGCCAGGAAGTCGGCGGCGCCGGCCTCGGCCCCGGCGGGCGCGACCGGGCCGCGGACGCGGATCTGGCGGCCCAGCTCGGGCCAGTAGAAGACCAGGGCCGCGTGCGGGTTGCCGGCCAGATGGCGGCCCTTGGCGCTGTTGGCGCCGGAGGCGAAGAACCAGCGGCCGTCCTGGCTGACGTCCTTGCAGATGAGCACGCGGGCGGCGGGACGGCCGTCGGTGTCGGCGGTCGACAGCGTCATGACGTGTGGTCCGAGCACCCGCGCCTCGATCGCCTCCCCCAGCCAGCGCGCGAACAACGCCACCGGCTCGTCCGGAGCGGCCGCGGCGTCGAAGTCCGGCAGCTGGTCGGGGAAGACCGGAAGGGACCGCAACAGATCGCGCACAGTCATCAGGCCATCTCCTCCTGGGTCATGGCGTTCGGGTGGGATCTCCGCCATCATGCCGAATCCGGACCGCCGGCGGTGAGCGGGTGCCGCCGGACGGAGGCGTCCCTACCGGTCGAAGTGCCGGATCGGGTGGCCGGACGGATCGGTGGTGAGCCATGATCCGTCCGCCAGGGGTTCGAGGGCGTAGGGGTTGCCGGCGTGCCCGTCGAGTTCGTCTTCGACCTGGCCCGTGCGCAGGTTGACGCGCCAGTGGCGCAACCACTCCCGCTCGTCGTCGCCCTCCCCGCCGAGGGTGACGACGGCCGTGTCGGCAGTGAGGTAGCCCCCGCCCCATTCGACGAAGGTGTCGTCAGGGTCGTGGCCGAAGGCCTCGACCGGCAGCTCGAGCGTGACCTCACCGTCCGGCCAGGCGTGGAAGGCGACGTCGGCCTGCTCGTGGTCGACGGTCATGAACTGGGCGCCGTCGGGCGCCAGGGCGATGAGGCACCGGTCGTCCCACGGGTAACGGACCAGGTCCAGCCGGTCGCCGCTCAGCCTGCCCCGGAACAGGGCCGTGCCGTCCTGGCCCTCTCCTACGTCCAGGAGAAGGTGCTCGCCGTCGGGGTGGCGCACGTGCCGGCCGCCGTGCCCGGCCGTCTCCAGCTCCGCCTGCGCGATGACCTGCCCCGTGTGCGCGTCCAGGGTGACCCATCGGTCGGGCCGGTCCCGCCCGGCCATGCTGTCGGGCCGGTAGACCCAGACCACACGGCCGTCGAGGGACAGCACGCAGCCGGGCCAGTGCCCGTACGGCTCCGTCGACAGCGGCTCGAACGGCGAGCGCCAGAGCTCGCTCCCGTCACCGGCGACGCAGACGGCGGCGTCCAAGGTCGTGTAGACGGCGCGGCGCAGATCGGCCGCGGCCGTATGGTCGACGACCTCGTCGCCCGCCGACGGCCGGAACACCCGCGCCGGCGACAGCGTCCCCCGGCCGTCGCCGGCCAGGTCGTAGGCGCAGATGCCGCCGTCGACGAACCGTGTGAAGATCTGGAGCGAACGAGGGGTCCGAAGCATGTCCAGGAGGTTAGCGCGAACTCCCGGGCCTGCCCGCCGGGGCTGTCGTCCGGCGGCGGCCGGCCGGGAGCCCGTCGAAGGTGCCGGCACCGAGGAATCCCGGCATCCGGCCGGCCGTACCCGATCAATCGGGCTGTCCCGTTCCGGCCAGGCGCAGGCGGGTGCGGGACGGGGCCGACGGGGGCAGCGCGGCGAGGATGTCGGCGAGGGTGACCCCGGTGAGGCTGCCTCGCCACGCCTGGTGCGCGTCGGCCATCTTCTCAGCGAGGATGCAGGTGCTGCGGCAGTCCTCGGCAGGCAGCGCTCCGCGCCCCTGCCGGCGGATCTCCCGGCACTCGTACGGCGAGGAGTTGCCGTCGACGGCCTCGACGATCTGCAGGAGCGTGATGTCGGCGGCGGGCCGCCCGAGCCGGAACCCGCCCCGCGGCCCCGTGGTGGCGCTCAGCAGGCCGGCTTTGACCAGCGCCTTCAGCTGCTTGGCCAGGTAGGGCGCCGGAAGGTCGTAGTACTGCGCGAGCTGTGTCGTCGACGCGCTGGCTCCCGGTTCGAGCTGTGCCAGCGTCGTGGCGCAGTGCAGAACCCATTCCGTGCTCACAGGCAGCTTCACGACCCCGAGCCTATCGCAGACATTACGGACCTTTTTAGTCCGTGATAGGTTCCAGTGGAACCCCTTCGAACAGGAGAGACCACCATGAGGATCGCAGTCGCCGGCGCGACCGGACGCATCGGCGCCCTCACCGTCGCCGCCCTCGAACGGGACGGCCACGACGTCGTGCGCATCAGCCGCTCGCTCGGCGTGGACCTGTCGACCGGCGACGGCCTCGGCGCCGCCCTGGCCGGCGCCGAGGCCGTCGTGGACGCCACCAACGCCCCGGCGGCCGGCCCGGCCGAGACGGTGGCCCGCTTCGGCACCGCCACGCGCAACCTGCTGGCCGCCGAGGAACGAGCCGGCGTCCGCCACCACGTGCTGCTGTCGATCGCCGGCATCGATCGCGTCGAAGGCAACGCGCACTACGCCGGCAAGCGGGAACAGGAGCGCCTGGTGGCCGCCGGAGCGGTGCCGTGGACGATCGTGCCGGCCACCCAGTTCCACGACTTCGCGGAGATGGTGACCGGCTGGACCGAGCAGGACGGCATCGCCACCATCGCGCCCCTGCTCGTGCAGCCGATCGCACCCGCGGACGTGGCCGACGTCCTGGCCGAGATCGCCGTCGGCGAGCCGCAGGGACGCTACGCCGACGTCGCCGGTCCCGAACCGCAGGACCTGGTGGACATGGCCCGGCGCACCCTCCAGGCGCGCGGCCGCACGGTCAGGCTCGTGCCGACGTGGTCGTCGACGGTGTTCGGCCCGGAGATGGCCGGGGACACGCTGCTGCCCGGCGAGGGCGCCCGCATCGCGCCCACCACCTTCGACGAGTGGCTGGCCGCCCAGCGGTAGAGCCGCCGGCCGATCACCCGCTCACCAGGGGCGGGTGGCCGGGCAGGCGTGGCCGGCCGGCCATGCCTGCGTCACAGATCCTTCGGTGCTCCTTCGGAGGCGTCCCGGCGTCACTCGTCGATGCCGGAGCCGGAAGGATTGGTGATGTTGTCTTCGTCATCCATGGGCCCGCCACCGCCCCAGCGGGCATAGCACGCGGCGGGATCCTTGTGGAAACGGCAGGGATGGGCCGCGAAGGAGGTCACCGGCGCGGCCGACAGCGCCTGGGCGACCGGCTCGACGCCTGCGACCTGGGCCGATGTCGCCACCGGCGCGACGAGGGTGGTACCACCCAGCGCGGCGGCCAGGAGAGCGTTCCTTATCGTGATCATGACTGAGACTCCATGGTGGATTCCTGGGCGATCCCAGGGCTGACGGAGCGCCGAATCGGCATCACGTCCGCACCGATTCAACAGAGGAACGGATTTCCACGCTAATGAGCGGGAACTGCGGCGGTCACCTAGAGAAATCCAAAGCCTGAAGGCGGTCGGATTACTCTCCCGCTCCCCAGAGCGACCACGACATCACTCGAGGCGACAATCGCTCGCCGCGCGGCCTCGCAACCCCTGCGCCGTCCCGGGGACGCCGCCGCTCCCCGGGCAATGTTCCGGCAATCGTCCCGGCCGACGCACCGGCCGCGCCCCGGTTCCCGGCCTGCGCAGGCACGCCGAAAACCCGGACCATGCTCACAGAAGAGTCTCCACGCGCCTCACGGGGTCCAGGCCGGATCCCGGCCGATGACGCCGAGCAGGCGGTCGAACGGCGGGGCATGGTCGGCCACCGCCACCGCCGCCCCGAAGGCGCCGCGCTGCCTGCCCATCTCCGCCATCCGGTCGGTGAAGTGCAGCGCCCGAGAGACGGCATCGGGGTCCGGCTCGTAGTCCTGGCCGGTGGCTCGGGCCAGGTCCCAGCCGTGCACGACCAGGTCGACGAGGTACATGTGAGCCAGGACGCCCATCGGCAGGCCGCCCATGGCGGGGCTGGCACCCTCCCACGCCTCCGGCCGCGACCAGGCGGCCAGGGTGCGCTCCGCCCGTTCGGGGAAGTCGCCCGCGTAGGGACCCTGCTCGGGGCGCGGCCCCTGCCGGCCCAGCGACTCGAACATCTCCGCCACCCACTCCAGGTGGTTGATCAAGTCCTTGACGTCGAACTTCTCGCACGGCGTCGACAAGCCGAGCTGCTCCTGCCGTACGGCGCGCACCAGGCCCGCGGTCCGTTCGGTAGCGCGTGTCATCAGCGGCATCATGTCTTCCATGGCAGCGATCGTGCCGCGCCGGCCGGAGGCGCGGCTTGTAGAAAGGCGACAGCGCGGCTGGGTCGACCCGTACGCGGGACTCGACGCCTTCGACTACGTCCGCCATGCGCCCTCGCCGGCGATGTCGGCGTACGTGGAGCACTTCTGGGTCGTCACGTGGACCGGCCTCGCCGAGCCGTACGAACAGCGCATCGTCTCCCACCCCAGCGTGAACATGACGATCACCCATGACTTCCACCAGATCGCCGGAGTGATCAAGGGCGGGTTCTCCTACACGATGCGCGGCAGCGGCCGCGTGCTCGGCACCCGCTTTCGCCCCGGCGGCTTCCGGCCGTTCCTCGACGGCCCGGTCTCCCAGCTGACCGGCCGCTTCGTGGAGATCGGCGAGATGTTCGGCGCGGCGGGCGCGAACCTGGTCGAGCACGTCCTGGCCGAACCCGACGCCCGGGCCGCCGTCGCGCTCGTCGACAGGTTCCTGCTGAACCTGGGGCCGCATCGCGATCCGCAGGCCGACGAGGTCGCGGCGCTGGTGGCGACGATGGAGAGCGACATGTCCATGACCCGGGTCGACGAGCTGGCCGCAGGCTCGGGACGGTCGGTGCGCTCGCTGCAGCGGCTGTTCCGCGACTACGTCGGGGTCGGCCCCAAGTGGGTGATCCGCCGGTTCCGGCTGCACGAGGCCGCCGAGCGCGTCTACCAGGGCCTCGACCTCGCCACGCTGGCGGCCGAGCTCGGCTACACCGACCAGGCGCACCTGACGCACGACTTCACCGCCGCGGTCGGCATGCCGCCCGCGGCCTACGCCCGGCTCGGCGGCCGGGCCTGATCGTCTCCTCCGGCGTGCGCCCGCCTGCCTCGGCCCGGCGCCGGGAACCGGGCCGGGCATCGCGGGTTCGCGGGGGCTCGCATGGGTTCGCGGGGGCTCGCATGGTTTCGCGGGGGTTCGCGGGGGCTCGCGCGGCGAGTCCTCGGGAGGACGGCCTGCGACGTGGCCCGCCGGCCGCCGACGCAAGCCAGATGAAAGTCCGTCCGCGGTGAACAAAGGCGGCTGACCGGGCTCGCCACACGGCGCCGCGCCGCCCGTATCCCGGAACCGCGCGGTCGACAGAGACGAACAGGAGGTCCATCACACGACAGGCCAAGGCCGCGCCGGCCGCCACTGTGCCCGGCCTTCCCACCGCCCGACAGGAACCACCCAACACCGAGGACAGACAGTGGTCGCGCCGCGCACCGACTGGAACCGGAGCCGCTGGCGGGGAGCACTCTCGCCGGACCGGCCAGTCATGTCCGGCCGCGCGGCCGCCGTGCGGGCCGAGGCCCCGTCGCCGCGAAAGCCTGCTCTCTCCCCCGGGCGGCGGAGGGACGAATGGGTGGCGTCGGCGATGTGCCGGCAGGGGCCGGCGCAGCACCCTTGACGGCATGTTGCTGAAACTCATGACCGCTCTGGTCCTGATGACCGCCCCGGCGCAGGCCGTCGAGCCGCCGGCCCTGCAGGGGCTCGGCGCGTTGGTCGACGAGCACGTCACCACGACGATGGCCGAGGAGAAGATCCCGGGCGTGGCCGTGACGGTGGTGGCCGGCGGCGAGCGGGTGGTGCACAAGGGGTACGGCTGGGCCGATACGGAACGGCGGGTGCCGGTGGATCCCGAGCGCACCCGGTTCCTCATCGGCTCGGAGACCAAGTTGTTCACCGCCCAGGCGGCCCTGCAACTCGTCCGCGCCGGCAAGCTGGATCTGGACGCCGACGTGAACGCGTACCTGAAGACCTTCAAGATCCGTGACACCTACCCGGGTCCGGTCACGCTGCGGCACCTGCTCACCCATACGGCCGGGTTCGACGAGGATTACGTCGTGGGCAGCGGCGCGGACGTGCTGCCGCTGGGCGAGGCGCTGGCCGCCCACCAGCCCGCGCGGGTCCGCCCGCCCGGCACCGGGGTGTCCTACAGCAACTACGGGGTGGCGCTGGCCGGGTATCTGGTGCAGACCGTGTCAGGGATGCCCTTCGAGGAGTACGTCAGGCGGCAGGTGTTCGAGCCGCTCGGCATGAACGACTCGGTCATCGCCTGCGGCGGGCTGCGCGGCACCAAGGCCTACCTGGTGGACGGGACGCCGACGCCCATCGACTGCGCGGACTTCGCCGCCTCCGGCGCCGGGCCGGCCTCGACCGCCGCCGACATGGCCACCTACCTGCAGGCCCACCTGTCGCGGGACGCCCGGCTCGGGGCCGGGGTCGCGACCGAGATGCAGCGCCGACAGTACAGCGAGCATCCCAGCCTGGCCGGGATGGGCTTCATGTGGGAGGAGCGGCCGTACAAGGGGCGTCGGCTGCTGTTCAAGGGCGGCGACATGCCCGGCATGCACTCCTCCATGTTCCTCTTGCCCGAGCAGGGCATCGGCATCCACGTGATCTCCAACGGGGACGGCACCGGGCGGCACGGGCTGGACGGGTTCGCGCTGATGGAGAAGATCATTGACCGGTACCTCCCGGAAACGGCGCCGCCCGAGGTCACGGCGCTGGCGGGCGCGTCCTCACGCGTCTACGAAGGCTGGTACCGAAGCAGCGGCGTCAGCCGCGGCAGCCTGCTCAAGGTGCAGGCGTTGACCGACACGCCGGTGCACGTCACCGCCGCCGCCGACGGCAGCGTCGTCACCACCGGGCTCGGCGGCCGGAAGCAGCGCTGGATCCAGTTCGAGCCCGGCGTCTTCCAACAGGAGGGCGGGTGGAGCCGCATCGCCTTCCCCGAGCCCGGTCAGCTCGCGCTCGGCGGCGGCACGGTCGTGTTCGATCAGATCGGCCTGCTGGAGCATTCGTGGCCGCATCTCGGCCTGCTGGCGTGGGCGGTGGTTGTGTCGGTGATCGCCATGGTGGGGTATCCCGTGGCGCTGGCCGTACGCAGGATTCGCGGGCGGGTGGCGCGCGGGCCATGGGTGCCGCGGCTGGCGGCCTGGCTCGGCGGCGTCGCGGTGGTGGTGTTCGTGGCCGGGCTCGGCTCTTTGCTCGCTGACCAGGGCCGGGCGTTGCCGCTGGTCCTACAGGGGGCGCCGGTACTGATCGGGCTGCTGGTGCTGGCGACGCTGACCGTGGCGCTGGCCGTCGCCTTGCTGGCCGGTGCGATCCTCGCCTGGTGGCGGCGCTGGTGGCGACCCTGGGCCAGGCTCGGCTACACGCTGGTCACGACGGGCGTCGTCGCGTTCGCCGTCGTGGCCGTCCTTTACAACTTCGTCGGCCCGCCCTACACCTGAGTAGGATTTCGTCACGATATGTCAGCTATCGCCAGATCAATCCGCCGCATTCCTCCGCAGGCCGCGGACCTCGCGATCGCCCTGGCGGTACTCGCCGCACATTCGGCCCCCTTCATCCTCACCATCCGAGAGGCCGACCCGGTGACCGGCTACACGCTCGGGCAGTACCTGCCCGTGCTCGGCCTGACGCTGCCGCTGATCTGGCGGCGGCGCGCACCGCTGGCCGTCCTGGCAGCAGTGACAGCCGCCACGGGCGCATACCTGCTCAACGACCCCGACACCGCCCCACAACCGATCCCCTACGCGCTCCTGATCGCGATCTACACGGTCGCCGCGCACGGCTCACGCCGCATCCGCGCCTGGGCCATGGCCCTGCTCATCACGGGCACCGGCGCCCAACTCGCCGGGCTCGTCCTCAACCCACCGAGCGCGGACACCACCGCACGGGCACTGGTGATGTACATCGCGGCCTGGGCCATGGGCCGGGCCGCGGCCAACGCACACCTACACCCGCCAGCTCGAACGCGACAAACAGCGCGAAGCGGAGCGAGCCGTCGAGCGGGAGCGCGCGGCGATCGCCCGGGACATGCACGACGTCCTCGGCCACGCCATCAGCCTGATCGTCGTGCAGGCAGAAGCCGGACCCCTGGCCATACGTCCCGACCCGACACGGGCCGAAGCCGCCTTCGACGCCATCGCCGCGACCGGACGCGAGGCGATGGACCAACTACGCCGCCTCCTCGGCCTGCTCGGCACATCCTCACCCGGCGCCCCGCCGACCGTGGCCCGCATCGAAGCACTCGTGCACAGCGTGGACCGGGCCGGGCAACGCACCACACTGACCATCCACGGCACACCACGCCCCCTACCCGCCGACGTGGAGGCCGCCGCCTACCGGATCGTGCAGGAGTCGCTCACCAACGCCGTCAAGCACGCCAAGGCGACCGCGGTGACCGTCGAACTGAACTGGAGACACGACACGCTCATGATCGCCATCACCGACGACGGCCGCGGCCACACCGGCGGCTCAGGTCACGGACTGATCGGCATCCGCGAGCGGGCCGCGGCATGCGGCGGGTCGGCGACCTTCAGCCCCGGACCGGACGGGCACGGCTTCGCCGTCACGGTGCACCTGACAGGAGCCGCATCGTGACGATCCGCGTCGTGGTCGCCGACGACCATGAACTCATGCGCAGCGGCTTCGCCCTGATCCTCGACACCCAGCCGGACATCACAGTCGTCGCCGAGGCCGGCGACGGCGCCCAAGCCGTCGCGGCGGTCCGCGCACACGCACCCGACATCGCCCTGCTCGACATCCACATGCCCGTCATGGACGGCATCCAGGCCGCCAGGACCATCTGCGCCGAGACCCGCACCAAGGTCGTCATCCTGACCGTCTTCGACCAGGACGAATACGTCTACGAAGCCCTGCACGCCGGAGCCAGCGGCTTCCTCCTCAAGGACGTACGGCGCGACGACCTCGTGCACGCCGTCCGGGTTGTGATGGCCGGGGAATCCCTGCTGGCCCCCGTAGTGACCAGAAAGCTGATCGACGACCTGGTCCGCCGTGACGCCCGCCCACCGATCGCGATACCAGGAATGGACACCCTGACCACCAGGGAACGAGAAACCCTCGCCCTGCTCGGCCAGGGGCTGTCCAACCCCGAGATAGCCGCGGCCCTGACGGTCAGCGAGCACACCGTCAAGACCCACGTCAGCAACGTGCTGTCCAAGCTCGGCCTGCGCGACCGGATCCAGGCGGTCATCTGCGCCTACGAGTCCGGCCTCGTCCACCCGGGCCACTGGCGCCGTTGAGACCTAACGCCGCTCGACCTCCTCTGGCGCCGCTGGGCCTAACGCCGCTCGACCTCCTCGCCGGCACCACGAACGAAGCTCTCGCGCACCACCTCGTCCGCCGACGCCAGCTCAAGCGTCGCCGGATCAGGCAACTCCTCCCGCCGGGCAACCGGCCGCTGCTTCGGCACCTCCGCGCCGCGCTCGCCCGCCTGCTCCCCCACGCCCGCCAGACGGTCGAAGTAACGCAACAGCTCCACCGGCAACGGCATGACCAGCGTGGAAGACTTCTCCGCCGCGACCTCCACCACCGTCTGCAGCAACCGAAGCTGCAACGCACCCGGAGTCTCCGACATGATCGCCGAAGCGTCGGCCAGCTTGCGCGCAGCCTGGAACTCACCCTCCGCGGTGATCACCCGAGCCCGCCGCTCCCGCTCCGCCTCTGCCTGCCGAGCCACCGAACGCTTCATGGACTCAGGCAACTGCACATCCTTGATCTCCACCCGATCGATGTGGATGCCCCAGCCCAGCGCCGGACTGTCGATCATCAGCGCCAGACCCTTGTTCAGCTCCTCACGGTTGGACAGCAGATCATCCAACTCGCTCTTGCCGATGATCGACCGCAACGAGGTCTGCGCCACCTGCTCCACCGCGAACAGATAGTTCTGCACCTCCACAGCCGCCCGCAGCGGATCCTGAACCCGGAAGTACGCCACCGCATCGACCTGAACCGAGATGTTGTCACGAGTGATGCCCTCCTGCGTCGGCACCGGCATCGTGACGATCTGCACGTTCACCTTCCTCATCCGATCCGCGATCGGAATGAGCAGGTTGAACCCCGGCTGGCGAATACGCTTCTGGGCCTGGCCGAACCGGAAGACCACGCCACGCTCCACCTGATTGACGATCCTGATGCCGCTCAGCACCACCCCGACACCGCAGAGGGCCACGAGCGCCAGCACGACTTCGTTGATCATGGGCCTATCCCCCCCGTTCAAGGCTAGGTCCGGGCCACGTACGGAAAACCCCACGACATCGTCAAGAAATCACGGGGTTCCCACCACCAGCACACCCTCCTCCACACGAGCCTCCGTGCCCAGATCCGCGCACGCACCCACGAACCGCTCACAGATCCACGCACACTCCGACCCCCGCGCCAGAACCGTCCTGCCGTACTCCAACTTGATCGGTACGGCCCGCAACCCCACCACCCGCGAACCATCGAAGCTCACCAGGAACAACAACGACAGATCGTTACGCAGATCAGGATCGACCGCATAGTCATCCAGGAAGTCCCCTAGATCAAACAGCACCGGCAACGCCACCCCATGAACGACATGAGCGGAATGACCCGCCACCAACGTCGCCCCCGACGCCACCAACGCCTCAGCCGCCGCCCGCACATACGGCAACGGCCGCACCGTCATGTTCGGCCCCCAATGCGGAGTCACCAGCACCACATCCACCGGCATACCGCACCGCATCGCCGCCACCGTCTCCGTCAACCACACCGGCACCCGATGCAGCAGATCGACATAAGCCACACCAGGCCGGTCGGCCCGCGCCGCGAAGTCCGCCGGATGATCGGTCACCCCCACCACCCCGACCCGCAACCCACCGGCCACCAGCACCGCCGGCCGCCGCGCCTGAGCCTCGTCCGCACCCGCGCCCACCGCCTGGATACCCACCCGGTGCAGATGGTCCAGCGTGTCGAGCAACGCGTCGTAGCCGTAGTCCAGCGCGTGATTGTTGGCGAGCGTCACACAACCGACCCCCAACTCCGCCAGCAGATCAGCCGCCTGAGGCGGTGCCCGGAAATGGAACGGCTTGCCCGCCTGCGCCCACCTGCTGCCCCGCGCCGACACACAACACTCGAGGTTGAGAAGGAACAGGTCAGCCTCGGCCAGATGGTCGCGCACGCCGCGAGAAAGATAGGCGGCAGGATCGGTCGTGCTCTCCAGCAACGTGGCGACGCCACGCCCGAGCATCGTGTCACCCGCCAGCGCGAGTGTGACGGACATACCTGTCAGCTACCCCGGCTCAGCAGGATGTCGACCTGGGCCGCCGATTTCTGCCGAGCCGCCTCGGCCTTGTTTGTCGATGAGTCTTCAGTCCTTGAATGAGGGGCGGCTAAAAGCCGCCCAGCCGGGCGCCTTTACAAAGTAGATTTATTACAGAAACCGAAGATCATCCTTCGGGATCGCGGCTTCGTCCACACCGCGCCCTCGATGGCGTGTTCCTCCCAGCCGACTCCGGCAGGCACTCCGGACAACACCGGCCGGCCTTTGCCGAGCCGCCTCACCTGCAGACGACAGGCGTCAACACCGATGGAGCCGGGTGTGGACGTCCACCGTCCAAGAGATCGCCGGAAGGCGATCGAGGTCGCTACGTCAGCCATAGGAGCGGTTTGAGATGCCTCTCCCCTACCCCTGACCAGGCACGACGCCTGGTCGGAGAGGCTCACCTCGGGGACGATCATGTATGCGCGATCGAATGCCTGCGGCGGCTTGCCGAGGAATCAACGAGGCGATGCCGCACCTGCTGCGTTCACAAGCTGAGGTGAAACCTCCGCTTGGCGGCCGCCAACCGCGGCATCTGAAAGGCCGGCGAGCTTCAGCGGATGCTCGCCGAGCATGGCCTGAAGATCAGCGCAGGCAAGATGTGATCACGTCGTTCCAACTTCCTGGTCGCGGCACGATCGTTGTTCGCGTACACGCAAGCAACGCAGGATCTTCCGCAGCCCCACCCAGGGCATCCGCGTCGGCCAGCACCCCTACGGCGTTGCCCAGCGACTTGACCAGCCTTGGGTGATGACCGGCCGGGCGGAGAGGTGTTCCTTCACCGCTGCCGCTGATGGTGAGTCACCATCAGCGGCAGCGGTCGGCGGGGGCGTGGTGTCAGGCCTGGTCGTGGAGTTCGGTGCGGGTGGCTTCGACTTGTTCGGCGATGGTGGCCAGGACCGGCGGCGGGACGTGCTTGTCGCGGAAGGTGTCGACGAGCTGGTCCAGGACGGCGTCGGCCTGTTTGAGGTCGTGGGCGCGGGCGTGCACGCGGGCCAGGCGGCGCATGGTGGCGTTGAGGGTGATGTTGTCGACCCCGGCGTCGGTGCCGGTGTCGAGGGTGGTCTCCACGACCGCGCCGAGCTGTTCGATGCTGGTGGTGGTGTCGGCAGGCCGCACCTCGATGCCGTTCTTGCCGAGGGTCAGGAAGTGGCGTCCGGCGTTGGTGCCCTTGACCATGAGCGCGTAGACCGCGAGCGGGTGGTCGGGGTGGGTGGCGATGAGCTGGTCCAGGGCGGCGTTGCCGTCGGCCAACTGGGGGGCGTCGGAGCCCAGGAAGGCCAGCAGGGTGCCCTGCTGGGAGCCGATCAGCAGGTCGCCCGCGCGCCGGTCCTGTTCGCTGGCCGGCGGGCTGATCTGGATGGTGTGCTCGGGTGAGGTGACGGTGGAGCCGTCGGGGGCCTTGCACAGGGCGCGCAGCCGGTAGGTGCCGGGCTGGGTGAAGGTGAGGCCGTCGGCCCCGTAGCCGAGGTAGGCGCTGTCGTAGAGGGCGGGGGTTCGGGCGTCGAGGGTGACGCGGCGGTCGGGGTTGCCGCAGTGGCGGGCGATGGGCCGGAAGGGGCGGATGGCTCCGGCCGGGTCGGTGACCAGGATGGTCAGGTTGTCGCCGCGGGGGCTGAGGTTGGGGAAGGCGTCGGCTCGGGGGGTGCTGCCGTCCAGGGACAGCTTGATCTCGGTGACGACGGGTTCGCCGTGGGAGAAGGTGTCGCGTCCGAACAGCTCCAGCCGCAGCCCGGACCGGCTGGCCGGTGGCAGGTCGAACTCCTTCGGAGCAGCGCGATAGGCGGCACCGACACCGACCTTCAAGCCCAAGCCGCCCATGACGACGTTGCGGTAGAAGCCGTGGCGCAGATGCCGCAGCTCATTGGCGGTGAACTGGTGGGTGAAGGCCTCCCAGAAGGCGGCCTCGCCCTTCTCTCCGTTCGGCCCCTGGTACAGATGCTCGTAGTTCATCCACGACAGGTCGCCGTAACCGTTGCGCGGACCGAGCGGCTGCGGGGGAACGGCGGTGGTGGCCTTATCCCAGCTGTGCACCAGGTTGAAGGCGTGGCCGATCTCGTGCACCCAGGTGTGAAGCTCCGTGCGGGTTCCGGCCACCTGCTGCATGGCCATCTCGGTGTGGAACACCGCCATCCCTTGGCGGGGAGATCCTTCGCGGTCGAACATGACGCCCTGGGTGGCGTCTTTGTCGACGTGGCGGGTGGCGATGAAGCTCCACAGCTTCCACTGCTCGCTGTCGCGGTGGCCGCTGAAGTTGCTGACCATCGCGGCATGCAGCTCGGCATCGTCCCACCTCAGGTCCGCGCCCGCCCCGGCGACGGCGACCTCATTGACGACGGTGCCGGACGTGCGCAGCTCGATCCCGACCTCGGCGTAGACCGACTGGACGGTGGCGATCTTCTTGTCCAGACCCGGCGGGCGGGGATGAGTGCCGGTGAAGTACTCGGGGGCCGGTTGGGTGCCCGCCATGGCGTCGACTTCCCAGTCGATGGTGCGCAGGAACCGGGAGACGTAGGCGCAGGTGTAGGTGGTGGTCTGCGTTCCGTCGGCCGTGCTGCGGGTGAGGGTGGCGGTGCCGCCGGGGGCGAGCTTGTCCACGACCACCGAGATCTTCGGCATCTGGGTGGATTCGGCGAACTTCGCGGTGCCGGTGATGGTGGCGGGCAGCGTGACGGGCTGGCTGCCCTCCAGGACGAAGGAGTTGATGTAGGCGCCGTCCGGGACCCCGAACGTGTCACCGGAGATCACCGGCACCGGGCCTGTCAGGTCGACGCGGAGATCGATTCGCTCATCGTCGGCCGTGCCGGAGAAACGCCCGGCGGCCGGCAGCCGAGGAGTCTGGTAGGGGGCGGGTAAGGCGCCGAGCCCCGGCAGGACCTGCGCCCACGGGCCGATCTTCGTGGGCCCGTCGATCCAGTGGAAGTCCATCGCCTGGTCGCCCTTGATGAACACGGTCCGGTTGTTGCCTCCGGCATACAGCATCAGGGCGTCGTCGAAGTCGCCTCTCATCTGCGCGGGTAGCTTCGCCCATCCCGCCTCACCTCGTTGGTACAGAGGTCCTTCGTACTCGACGCCCCGCCCCCAGACGATCAGCGCGCACCGCTCGCCCTTGATCAGGAGGGTCTTGTACGGTACGCCCGGCACCTGCATCGCGACGTCGATGTCGCTGCGGTATTCGGCCGGGAGGTAGGGCCCGAAGTCCGGCAGGCCGGTGACCGGCCCCTCGTACTTCTGTCCGACGGTCCATTCCCAGTCCAGGCACCGGTCGCCGGCGATGAACACCATTCGCGTGCTGGAGGACGGCACCTCGAGGTCGAGCGCCGCCTCGCTGCAGCTGGCGTACGGCTCGGGCAGTGTCAGACACCCCTGGTGGACATCCGTCAGCGGACCCTCCCACACCAGCCCTGTCTCGCTGATCTGCGCGACCCGCTCGCCCCGCAGGAACATCGCCCTCCACGGGGCTTCCCGTGTCGGGATGATCCCGGTGAACCCTGTGGTCTTGGCCCGCATGAACGCCATTGTTCGCCTCCCGGCCGGGCCCCGCGGGCCCACGCCGATGACGCTAAAAGAGCACATTGATGCTCACAATAAGCAAAAAGAGATCACGCCCTGTCGGGTTGGACCGAAACAAACAGAGTGGGCTCACCTTTCAATTGCGGGCCACCTCTTACCCCTCGTGCCTTCGCCTTGGCTTCCCCCTTCGCCACGATCGACGGCGCCGGCACCGCTTTCCTGTCTCGGCGCGACGCCGCAGGTCCGGGTCGGAAGCACCCAACCTTTGACCTGGCCGCCAGGAGGAGACCATCGGCTCTGCCACCCCCTGCCCCGTCAGCCTCGGGACCAGACAGCCGTAAACATCGCCATCTCGTGGCCTCATCCGGCCACCACCGGTGCAGCAGCCCGGCGATCGACCCGCAGGCGACACTCGCCGACCACGACCACGCCTTGATGGAACGCGAACAGGTGGCACCGGCCGTGGGAAGGCGACGGAGCGATGCCCAGCAAGATCGTTCTCATCGATAACCGCTGTCCGCCGGCTCCTCAGCCCCGAGCTCGTCGCTTTGTATCGCCCCTTCAGCGCCCACCTGGCCGGCATGCTTCTCATGATCGGCATCGACGCGTGCGCGAGGTCAGCAGCGCACATGTCGACCGGGATGACGCCCCCGACTGGTCCTTGGACACCGGCGCCCGTGATCAGCGCCGCTCAGGACCCCTGCTGGTCGCCTACGGCCGGAATCTCCCCCGCCCGATCAGCTCAGGCCAGCGACACGACCTGGTTTCCACACTCGCGCAGGACGGCCATGACGTGGGCAGCCGAGCGGCCCCACCGCTCATATTTCCAGCGTTTCATGGGGCCGCTCGGTCGGCGCCGCGGCGAATCCCGGACGTGCGCTGCGCGGACGGCCGGAGATCGTTATGCGGTTGGGGCGGTCTCGTCCTCGTCTCGGGGGAAGAAGGGGAGCTCAACGTAGACGCGGTCGGCGGCGGCGAGGATCTTCGGGGCGTCGTCGACCGGCGGGTGGATGTGGTGGTTGATCCGCTTCTTGACCTCCTTGGCTTCGGCGCCCGAGGCCATCACCCTGCGGTCCCAGCCCCGGGTGAAGATGGCCCCGGCACCGCCCAGGTCCAGGCAGGTGACGTACGGGCCGGGGGTGAAGTCGCGCAGCGGCAGGTCGAGCAGGTCGGCCGCCGCGTTGTACCCGGCGACCTTGCCGAGCGGGGTGGCGTGCTGGCAGGCCTGCATGACCGTGTGCTCGGCGTCGAACGGCGCCGCGGCCGTGTCCCCGGCGACGAACACCTCGGGAAGGGCGCGCAGCCGCCGGTCCACCGGCACCCGGCCGAGGTGGTCGAGGTCGTCGGAGATCTGGCTGGTGAGCTCGCTGGCCCTGACCCCCACGGACCAGACCACCGCGTCCGCCTCGACCTTGGTGCCGTCGGACAGGACGGCGTATCCGTCCCCTACCTCCGTCACCGTCGTCCCGAGGCGGCGTTCGACGCCCACACGGTCCAGCGCTGCCTCGATCTCCTCGCGCGGGCCCGGGCCGAGCTGGTCCCCGACCACCTGCGCCTGGTCCACCAGCAGCACCCGGCCCCGGGCGGCCAGTTCGGTCGCGGCCTCCAGCCCGACGAACCCGGCGCCGACGACCACGGCGGAGTAGTGCTCGCGGTCGCGCAGATGGTCGGTGAGCCGCCGCGCCCCGTCCAGGGTGTCGATGTCGAAGAGCCGTTCAGCGCCGGGCAGGCCCTGCGGCTGGACGAGCTTGCTGCCCGCCGCCAGCACCAGGCGGTCGTAGCCGACCTCCTGGCCGTCGGCCACCACCACGCGGCGGTCGGTGTCGATCCTGCTCACCGAGGCTCGCAGGTGCTCGACGCCGATCGGCTCGAGGATCCTGCCGAGCTCAACCTTGGCCAGGTCCGGCTCCGGCTCGTACAGGCGCGGCCGCAGCACCAGGTGGTCGTTCGGCGCGATGAGCGTGATGCGCAGCTCCGCCTCTCCGCGCGCCAGCGCCGCTCCCGCCGCGCTCCACACGCCCGCGAAACCGCCTCCGATGATCACAACGTGCGCCACTGTGTCTTCCTCTCAGCCTCGCCCCCCGAGGATCGGGGGGTCGGTCGGCAGGGAGACAAGATTGCGGGTTCAGATGTGACCGATGTGGGCGAACTTCTCGGGATTGACCAGTCTTCTGAACGCCGTGATCCGCCCGTCGGCGATCTCCACGGTGTCCAGCCAGACCAGCTCGCCACCACGATAGGTCGCCAGGGCCGGGTGACCGTTCACCTCGATGATCTGGAACGCGTCGGGCCGCCTGAGCTCGATCTGCCTGACCGCCAGCAGGGCGATCCGCTCCGCGCCCCGGACCGGCCTGCGCGCCGCGGTCACCTTGCCGCCGCCGTCGGCGACATAGACGACCTCGGGGTCCAGCAGCGCGACGAGCCCCGCCATGTCACCCGCGTCGGCGGCCGCCTTGAACGCCTTGAGCACGCGTTCGGTCTCGGCCTTGGACGCCTGGGGGCGCTCCCGGACCGCGGCGACCCGCGCCCGCGCGCGGGAGGCGAGCTTGCGGCTGGCGGCGGGCGTGCCGCCGAGCACCTCGGCGATCCGGGCGAACGGGAAGTCGAAGACGTCGTGCAGCACCAGCGCGACCCGTTCGGCGGGGGTGAGCCTCTCCATGACCACCAGCATCGCGGTGCTCACCGACTCGTCCATGAGCACCTGAGCGGCGGCGTCGGGCCCGGTCAGCAGCGGTTCGGGCAGCCAGGGCCCGACATAGGACTCGCGCCGGACGCGCGCCGACTTCAGCATGTTGTAGGACGTACGGGCGGCCAGGGTCACCAGCCAGGCCCGCAGGTCCCGAACCTCGGACAGGTCGGCGGCGACGGCGCGCAACCAGACCTCCTGCGTCACGTCGTCGGCCTCGGCCACGGTGCCGAGAATCCGGTAGGCCGCCCCGAAGACAGCGGAACGGTGCGATTCCCAGTCAGCCTCCCCCAGCACGCCGGTCAGCTCCACCTCGGCCTCCTGCCCCCTCCGGATCAGTGATCGGCCTCCGATCCTAGGCAAACCACCCCCGACCACCCCAAGCGCGGGGGCGAGATTGGCGATGGCGTCCAGGGCGAGATCAGCGGAGGCGTCGAGCGGTCTGGGGCGGACCGGGGCAAGCGCGAAAGGGGACCCGGCCCCAGGAAGGTGATCCGCGGGCGCCTCGGCGGGCGGCGGGATGCGACTGCCGACCGTGCTCGTGCTGACCGGGCACCGCTCCATCACGGACATTCTGCGCTGGTCAGACCGGCGCCGCCGTCACCAGGCCACCGCCCGACGCTGCCACTACCAGCGCAATCACTGGGGTATTAGGCGGTCTTGACTGAGCCGCCGTCGATGATGTGGTCGGCGCCGGTGGTGCTGCCCGCGAGCGGCGAGGCCAGGTAGGCGATAAGGGTCCCGACCTCGGCCGGTTCCACGAGCCTACCGGTGGTCATCCCCATGGCCGCGGGCAGGCCGGCGACCAGCTGCTCCCTCTCCAGGCTCATCGAGGTGGCAAGCGCGGCGCCGTACCCGTTCGGGTCCTCCCACATGGCTGTACGGACCGGGCCGGGCGACACCGTGTTGACGCGCACGCCCTGCGGCCCGAACTCCTCGGCCAGTGCCTTGCCGAACGCCGTCAACGCCGCCTTCGCGGTGGTGTACGGGACTGGCCCGGCGTGCGGCATCCGCGCCCCGTTGGACGAGACGTTGACGATGGCGCCGCGCTGCCGTACCAGGCTGGGCAGCGCGGCGCGCGTCGTACGCACGGCGGCGAAGAGGTTCAGGTTGTAGATCTCCTCCCACGCCTGGTCATCGAAGGAAAGGAACCCGCCGACCGCTCCGCCGTCGCCTCCGCCGACGTTGTTGACGAGCACATCGAGCTCGCCCAGCTCCGCCAGCGCGGCCTCGACCAGGGTCCGCGGCCCGTCCGCGGCGGCCAGGTCGACCTGCACGATGATCGCCCCGGTCTCCTTCAGCTCCGGCGTGGCGGTCCGGGCCGCCGCGACCACCTTCATCCCCTCGCCTACCAGCGCCGTCACTGTCGCCAGCCCGATGCCCCGGCTCGCCCCGGTCACCACCGCGGCCTTGCCGTTCAGCAGCATGTCCATGAGATCTCCCATCGCTGCGCCATTGATGATGCGGCTACAGTATTAGTCGCAACACAAATGTTGCAAGTCGAGGGTGAGCGGCTACCCTCCTGTAGTGTTTTCATGTGACGAAGCAGCCAGTGCACGCCAAACCTCTGCGCGCGGACGCCGAACGGACGGTGCGCGCGATCCTGGCGGGCGCCGAACGCGCGCTCTCGGCGAACCCCGCGGCCACGATGGAGCAGATCGCCGAGGCGGCGGGCGTCGCCCGCACCACCGTGCACCGCCGTTTCACCACACGCGAGGAGCTGGTGCAGGCGCTGACCGCCTGGGCGACCGCGCAGTTCGCCGAGGCCGTGGACACCGCGACGTCCGAGACGGCGCCACCGCTGGTCGTCCTCCACCGGGTGACCGCGAATGTCCTACGTGTGAAGATCGGCTGGGGCTACGCGATGAACCGGGCCGCCGCGTCGTCCGATCCCGAGATCGCGCGCGTCCACGCGGACGTCCTGGACAAGTGCGACCGGCTCTTGCGCCGGGCGAGGGCGGAGGGGCTCCTGCGCGCCGACGTCGACATCGAATGGGCACGCCGCTGCTACTACGCCCTCATCCACGAGGTGACCCAGGATCGCGGCGCCACCGAGATCGACGCCGACGCCCTCACCACACGGCTCGTCGACACCCTGCTCAACGGCCTGGGCGCCTGACCGGGCGCCCCAGCCCACGCCGTCATCGGACAGGACGGCGTGGGCGTCACGACTGCGCGGCGCCGACCACCAACAGCCCGCTCGAACCGTCCGGCCCCGTTCCACCGGCCAAGCCCGATGCCGCCGCGAAATCGACTTCACCAGCCTCCGCGAAAAGCTCGACACCACCACCCCCGGCGGCTGCCTCGTCTTCCACGTCTTCGCCGCCCAGGCCGAATTCATCCGCGAACTCATCGTGGCCGGCGCCTACGAGGGGGCCTGGCCGCCGCCGAAGCCTGAGGCCGCACCGGCCGGCGCCCCACCGTCGTCAACGCCGACCCACTCAAGGCCACCGCGACCTGCTGTCCGACCCCGAACGCCCGGTCACCTCCATCGCCAAGCTGCTCGGCATCTCGGTCGGCACTCTCTCCAACCACATCCCCGGCCTACAACAGCTGCGCCTTCGCGAACGCAACAGCGAAGCACCTCCGAACGGAAAGTCACGGTAAGCACGCCCCCACGCTCGCCTTAGCGGGACCTTCGTTCCGATGCTCGTCATGCCCCTTCACCGAGACCGGAACCGCCTTCACCTGAACGCCGCACCGGGCCACGGCGTCTCGCCGCGGCTTCGTCCCGGGCCGGAGGCGAGACTCGCGCTCCGTCACTCCGGCGCGCCGAACGAACCCGGCGCCTTTACAAAGTAGATTTCTACGCCAACAGTCAAAGAAGTCTTTGACACTTCCGAAAAGCCAAAGATATCTTTGGCACATGCGCATCACTGATCCGCGGGCCATGCGTGCCCTGGCGCACCCCCTACGGCTGGAGCTGATCGACCTGCTCGGCAGGATCGGCCCCGCGACGGCCGCCACCTGCGCCAAGCACCTGGAAACCTCCCAGGCGTCCTGCTCCTTCCACCTTCGCCAGCTGGCCAAGTACGGCTACGTCACCGAGGCCGACCCCTCGACGGACAAGCGGGAACGCCTGTGGCGGTTGGCCGACCACGAGCAGGCATGGTCCGCGGCGGAAGGCGGCCCGGCGGCGCTCGAACTGGAGCGCGTGTTCATCGAGCGGGAGGCCGGCCGCATGGCCGCGTGGGCCCAGGCCCGGTCCTCCGCTCCCCCGGCCTGGCAGGAGGCGGCGTTCGCGTCCGGCGTCAGCGTCCCTGTGACCCCCGAGGAGCTCGACGCCATCGGCAAGGACTTCATGCGGCTGCTCCAGCCGTACATCGCCCGCCTGTCCGACCCGTCGCTGATCCCCGAGGGCGCCGAGTCCGCCCGCGTCTTCCTCCACGGAGCCCCCCATGCGCCTCTTGGTGCGTAACCCGCGCTTCCGCCGGCTGCTCCTCGGCGACGCCGTCTCGAGTTTCGGCGACAGCGCGCTGTTCTTGTCCCTGGCCATCTGGGCCAAGGACCTGACCGGCTCGGCCGCCGCCGCCGGGATCGTCTTCCTGTGCATCACCGCCCCGGGCCTGGTCTCCCCTCTCTACGGTCACCTGGTCGACCGGGTCCGTCGCAAACCATTGCTGATGGCCATGTACGCGGCGATGGCGGCCATCGTGCCCGCCCTGCTCCTCGTGCGCACGGCGGGCGACATCTGGATCATCTACGCGGTGGCGCTGGCCTACGGCGTCCTGTTCTCCACACCGGCCTACGGCGGGCTGCTGAAGGACCTGCTGCCCTCCGCCGACGCGGCCGCGGCCAGAAGCATGCTGATCACCGTCCGTGAGGGGTTACGCGTTCTTTCACCGGCCGCCGGCGCGTGGATCTACCTGACCTTCGGCGGTGGCACGCTCGCCGTCGTCGACGCGATCACCTTCGTCGTCGCCCTCCTCGTACTCGCCTCCATCGACGTCGTCGAATCGCCGCCCGAGCCCGCCCGCGCCGGCGACGGCTTCTGGAACGCCGTGACCGCCGGATTCCGCTACCTGCGCGACGTACCGCTGCTGCTGCGACTGTCGGTGGCCTTCGCCGCCTTCCTCGCCGGAGCCGGTCTGCTCGACACCGCCACCTTCGCCGCCATCGAGGGCCTCGGCCGGCCCGCCGCCTTCTTCGGCGTCGTCACCGCGGTCCAGGGCGCCGGGTCGGTCCTGGGCGGCCTGCTGTCGGGCAGGCTCATCGCCCGGCTGGCCGAGACGCGCACCACCGCCGTCGGCTACGCGGTCATGGCGCTGGGTGTCGGCCTCTGCCTCGTCGAAGCGGTCCCGGTGTACCTGCTGGGCACTGCCCTCCTGGGCGCCGGACTACCGCTGCTCCGCGTCGCTCTCGGTACGGCGCAGCAGCTCTACGTGCCCGCCCGCCTGCAGGGCCGGGTCGGCGCGGCGATCGGCATGGTGTCGGACCTGACGCAGACGCTTTCGATCGCCCTCGGCGCCGCGGTGGTGGGGCTGCTCGACTACCGGGTGATGCTCGGCGTCGTCGCCCTCGCCGCCCTGCTCTGCTGCCTGGTGGTGCTCGTCCGCCCCGCGCCCACCCCCGCGATCGTCCCCTCGATCGCGGACACGCCCCAGCCGGTCGGATAGCGCCCCCTACGGCGGGCGCCCTCCGGTGGGTGTCCCGTCGCGCGTCCGCGGGCGACGCCTTGCCGCCACCCGCTCATCGGCACCCCGAGACCGCGCCCCGTCACCGCACCTCGTCACCGCACTCCGTCGCCGCACCCGCCGACCGGCGCCCAGCACCGCGCCCCGGCGCCGCCACCCGACACCGTGCCCTCACCGCGCCTGACCGCGCCCCGAGGCCGCCGAGTCACGCCGACCGCGGGAGGGCTAGGGTCGAAGCCATGATTCGCGTGTTTCTCCTCGACGATCACGAGGTGGTACGCCGGGGCGTCGCCGCCCTGCTGGAGGCCGAAGACGACATCGAGGTCATCGGGGAGGCGGGAACGGCCGAGTCGGCCATCGCCCGCATCGCCGCGCTCAACCCGGACGTGGCCGTCCTGGACGTCCGGCTGCCCGACGGCAACGGTGTCGACGTCTGCCGCGAGGTGCGCTCCCGCCTGCCCGACCTGAGGTGCCTGATGCTGACCTCCTACGCCGACGACGACGCTTTATTCGACGCGGTCATGGCCGGGGCCTCCGGCTACGTGCTCAAGCAGATCCACGGCTCCGACCTCGTCGGCGCCGTCCGCACGGTGGCCTCGGGGCAGTCGCTGCTCGACCCGCAGACCACCGCCGCGATGCTGCACCGCCTGCGCGACCAGGCCACCCGCCGTGACCCGCTGGCCGCCCTGACCGACCAGGAGCGCCTGATCCTCGACCTCATCGGCGAGGGTCTCACCAACCGGCAGATCGGCGAGCGCCTCTACCTGGCGGAGAAGACCGTCAAGAACTACGTCTCCAACCTGCTGGGCAAGCTCGACATGCAGCGCCGTACCCAGGCGGCGGCCCTCGCCGCCCGCCTCAAGGCGGACCGCAAGGAGAAGCACTGACCAACGCCCCCGTCCGGGCCCTCGGCGGTTCCCCGCGGGGGCCCGGCGGGCGAACCGCCGGCGTGTGTCAGAGTGCAGTATGCGCAAGTACGTCATCATGGGCGTCCAGGGCAGCGGCAAGGGCACGCAGGGCACCCTGCTCGCCCGGGACCTCGACCTGGTGCACATCAGTGTCGGCGACATCTTCCGGTGGCACGTCCAGAACCACACCAAGCTGGGGGCCATGGTCCGGCGCGTGATGGCCGCGGGGGAACTGGTCGGCGACGACCTGGTGGAGAAGGTCGTGCGCGACCGGCTGGCGCAGCACGACTGGAACTACGGCTTCGTCGTCGACGGGTTCCCCCGCAACCAGCGGCAGGCCGAGTTCTTCCTGGAGAGCTACGACATCGACAGCGTCGTCCATCTCGATCTGCCTGATGAGGACGTCCGGCGCCGGGTGCTGGCCCGCCGCCTGTGCGCCCGCTGCGGCATGGACTACAACCTCATCGCCCACCGCCCGAAGGAGAACGGCCGGTGCGACGTGTGCGGCGGCGAGCTCGTCACGCGGGAGGACGACACGCCCGAGGCGCTCGCCGGCCGGCTGCGGGACTACCACGACAAGACCGACCCGGTCCTCGCGCTGTTCCGCCGCAAGGAGTACGTCGTCACGGTCGACGCGAGACCCGACCGGGTCTCGGTGCAGCGGGAGATCCGTACACGTCTGGGCCTTCCGCCGTACGAGCCGGACGGCTCCGGCTGAGCCGCCTCGCCGACGCCGGAGGCCGGCCGCCAGCGGCCGGCGAAGGCGGGCCCGGAAGACCCGTTCCATGGACACGCCCTGGCCCACCCCCGCGCCGGCGGGTTCGATGCGCGCGACGAGAGCCCTCCGCTCCCGAACGTGTCCCCCGGCCCCACAGCAGGTTGAGCGGTGCTCGCTGACCCTCCACTCCGAATGCGTGGTTCTACCCGTGTGAGCCGGCCCCACTTACCCGTCAGGTCCGGCCCCCCCTTCACCGCACGGCGTCCGCCGCGCAGGTCGGCGCCGAGCACCGGATCCTGCAGCGGCTACGGCAAGCCGGACTTCCCTTCCAGGTGCCTGAGCCGGTCCCCGCGCCCGGCGGGGGCACGATGATCGAGACCGCGGCCGGGCCCGCCGCCGTCTACCGGTGGATCGCAGAGGTCACCAGTCGGCTTGGCCCCCGGCCATCAGGGCTACCGCTCTCGCGTGACCTGGGGAGTGGATATCGGGGAGCGGGCTCGTTTGACGGGTGCCGGGGAGCGCAGGTCTACGGCGCCTCGATAGTGCCGGTGGTCGTGGTATCACGTGTTCGGCGCTGTGCGCTCAGTACGGAGTCGAGCAGGCCGGGGAACAGTTCGTCGAGGTCCTCTCGGCGCAGGCGTACCAGCCGGGATCGGCCCTGCACCTTCGTCCACGTCACGCCGGCCTCGCGCAGCACCCGGTAGTGGTGCGACAGCGTCGTCTGATGCACGTCGATGTCGGCGCCGATCGCGTTGCAGAAGTCCTCGCCCATCCGGTCGAGCCGCAGGACGAGGTCCAGCCGTACCGGATCGGCCAGAGCGCGCAGCACCTCCACCAGCCGGATGGCCTCGGTCGCCGGTTGTGACACCTCACGCATCGCCGCCCCCTGTGTTGAGCACACCCGCCACGCTACCAACACATGGATATATGGACAAGTATCCATGTATTGCCTAGGGTTCCCCTCGGCACTTCTGAGGTTCCTCTGGAAAGGCGGCACCACCCGGTGTTGAAACGACTTCTTCCTCTGGCCCTGGCGACCTTCGCCGTCGGCACCGACGGCTACGTCATCGCGGGCCTGCTCCCGGCCATCGCCACCGACCTGCAGGTCTCCACTCCGGCCGCTGGGCAGTTGGTGACGGCGTTCGCCCTGGTGATGGCCCTGTCGGCGCCCGTCATGGGCGCGCTCACCAGTGGACTGGACAGGCGGTCCGCGCTGCTGATCGCGTTGAGTGTCTTCGTGGTCGGCAACGCTGTCACCGCCCTGGGCACGAGTTACGAGGTGGTGATGATCGCCCGTATCGTCACCGCGGTCGGGGCCGGGATGATCAACTCCGCCGCCTCCAGCACTGCCGGGGCCATCGCACCCCCGGAACGCCGAGGCAGGGCACTTGCCTTTGTGTTGGGCGGCCTCACGTTGGCGACGGCGTTGGGTCTTCCTCTCGGCACGCTGATCGGCGGTACCGACTGGCACATCACCATGTGGGCCGTCGCCGGGATCGGCCTCGTCGCGGCCCTCGGGATCGCCGCCGGCCTGCCCAGGGTGACGCTTCCCACCGCATCACTGGGCGATCGGCTGCGCCCGCTCAAGCAGGGCCGGGTCCTCGCGCTGCTGGCCGTCACCACGCTGGTCTTCCTCGGCGCCTACACCCTCTACACCTACATCGGCCCGGCCCTACAGGATGCGACCCGCGGCTCCGAGTCGCTGCTCACCGTCATCCTGCTGGCCTGGGGAATCGGCGTCCTGGCCGGAAACATCATCGCCGGACGGCTGGTCGACCGGCACGACCCCGCGCACGTGCTGACCGGTCCCATCGCCATCGCCGCCGTCGCGCTTGCCCTCACTTCGGTGGCGACCGCCACGCTCGTGTCCACCCTGGCATGGGCCGCGATCTGGGGCGCGGCCCTGGGCGTCATCGTCGTGCCCCAACAGCACCGGCTCATCGCCCTCAATCCGGCCGCAGCACCGGTTCTGCTCGGCCTCAACTCCTCGGCCATTTACGTCGGGATAGCTCTTGGTGGCGGCCTGGGCGGACTGGCCCAGAAGTGGTTCGCCATCGCGCCCGCCGCGCTGGGGCTGCCAGCCGCCGGTGTCACGACCTTGGCGCTGCTCTACCACCTGACAACCGCACGCCACCGTGCGCCCTCAGCGCCTGAGCCGGCTCCCTCCACCCCGAAGCAGGCTGAGGCGTAACGCCCCCGCTGGGGCCCGCCACGAGCGTTGCCGGTTCCGGGGCTCGAACGCTACCCGTCTACTCACGGCACGGGACTGAGCGGGCGGAGCCCGCCGGGCATCTCCGGGAGCTGGCGGCCCATCAGGTTGATGTGGTGCCGCACGAACGGCGCCAGGCGGGCCACATCCTCCTCGCGCGCCTCGAACCCGCTCGTGCGCAGGTGGGTCAGGGCGGCGTCCATGGAGCGGGTGTCGAACAGCACGATCGCGTTCGACACCAGGCCCAGCGCGCCGATCTGGTCCTCCACGCCCTCCTGGTAGTTCTGGTAGAGCTGCCCGTTGCGGCCAGGTGGATGAGCTTGCGGGCCAGGGCGTGGCGGCCTTCCTGCAGGTTGGCCTGGACCTTGATCTGGGGCCGCCGCTCCTTCCAGTTCCCGGATGCGCTGCGGGCGTCAACCGCTCAACCCCATCCCACGAGCGGGGACGCGTATCACTCGAGATGGGCGAACACAGGCGTGCCGCAGCGTCCCGGGCGACCAGGAATCCCGCTATGGCGAGCACCCATCCAGTGGCACCGGCGCCCTTGTCGGTGATCCAGATGGTGATCCGATGCGGGACCGGCTCGATCCGGACCGCAGCGATCATCCGGGCCAGCAGCAGTACCCCAGCGGGAAGCACCATGACCAGGCAATACCCGGCGAGCAGCAACGCATCGGCGGCGGCGTTGAGATCGGAGGTGGCCAGCATGGCGATCGCCCCCAGGTAGGGCTGCATCGTGGCGAGCTCGGCCAGCGCCGCCAGCAGGGCGAGCCCGGCCAGCCATGCCGATGAGGAAGAACCTGTCGTGACGCGTTCTCGCCATCGGGTGATCCCGTCGCGGCCCGCGCGCCGTTGGGGATCGAAGCGAATGCTCAGTGCGAACAGGCCGACACCGACGGCGAGCTGGACCCACAGCGCGGCACGGCTGTCCAGTGCCGCACCGACCGCGTCGGCAACCGAGCCGGCACCACCGATGACGAGCAGGCCGAGGGCGAAGTAGAAGGCCGCGAGGGTCGCCAGGTACAGCAGGACGCGTCCGGCCCGGGGACGCCCGGGTCCCAGCAGCAACCACACCGGGATGAACAGGGTGCCGATGCTGGTGCTGTCCAGCAGCGCGAGTCCGGCCAGAGACAGCAGCAGGGCGGTACTCATGAGTGCTCTCCCTTGCGGATGTTTCCCCCGGGTGAAAACCCTGTCGAGGTAACCAGAGGGGGCAGCCGGCGGCATATGTCCGTGATGTCGATCGGCGGAGGAGATCGGGACTTTCGGCCCTAACGGGGCCGCGTGTGCGGACGGCAGGCTGTCTGGCATGCATGTCGACGGTTCCGGCCTCCAGGTACTCTCCCGCCGGGAATGCCTGAATCTCCTCGCCTCGGTGCCGATCGGCCGGATCGTGTTCACCGACCGGGCACTGCCGGCCGTACAGCCGGTCAATTTCCTCCTGGACGGCGAGCACGTCGTGATTCGCACCGCGACCGGGTCGAAGCTGGCCGCGGCCACGCGCCAGGCCGTGGTCGCCTTCGAGGCCGACGAGTTCGACGTGAGCGAACGCACCGGATGGTCGGTCACCGCGGTCGGCCACGCGCGCGCCGTCTCCGACCCCGAGGAGCGGGAACGGCTGGCCGCGCTGCCGCTGGAGCCGTGGGCGCTCGGCGAGCGGGACCACTTCATCGTCGTGCGGGTCGAGCACATCTCCGGGCGGCGGATCACGGCGGGACGGCCCAGCCCGATCGTCGCGTCCCCGGACGAGCGGCTCGAGACTCCCGAGTGCCGGACCGGCTAGCCCGATCGGCCACGTCTCCCCCGGGATGTCCCCGGGATGTCCCCGGGGCGGGCGAGGCCGACCACCGGGGACGCCGACCACCGGGGACACCATCGGGGACGCCACCGATGACCCCGCTACCGGGACGCCATCGGGGACACCGCTACCGGGGACGCCGCTACCGGGACGCCGTCGGCCGCGCGCCGTTGGACACGCGCCCGCCTGCCGGTCGCGTGCGCCTGCGTCCCGTTCAGTCCAGGACTTCCGACAGCGGGCGGCGCACGCCGCGGCTGTCCTCGAAGGTGATGCCGAGCCGCATGATCATCTGTGGGTACTCGTCCGAGCACAGCTCGTGCCGCAGGAACTCGCGCAGCTGGTACATCTCCAGCGCCTGCGTGTGGAAGGCGGCGCTGACACCGTAGGCGGAGGCGTGCAGCAGCACCCGCTGCAGTGCCTGGCCGGTGGCGATCCAGTCGTGGTGGCCGTCGCCGGGTGTCGTCATGATCGCCACGATGCCGGTGGAGGTCGACGTGCTCTGGTCCGTGGTGGTGCCCCAGTCGTGGCCGTGGGCGTAGTCACGCTGCGGGAAGCGCTCCTGACCGCTCTTGCGGGGGTAGGCGTCGGCGGGCACGCCGTCGCGGCGTGAGCTGCCCGGCGGGCGCGCCCAGCGGATCACCTCCAGGCTGAAGGCCCGGTCCCCGCTCTGCACGCGCTGGGCGGCCTGGGTGAGGGCGGCCACGACGTCGACCGCTTCGGGCATCCGGATCGGGGTCAGCGTGGCCTTCTCCGCCGCCGCCTGCCCGACCAGCCGCTCGATCAGACGGTCGGGAACCGGCAGGTCGGTGAACCCGGCCCGGTGGGTGCGCCGCCGTTTGATCTCGCCGGCCAGGATCCCCGTGATCTCGTCCGGGGTCAGCGGGGAGCCGAGCCGTACGGTGGCCAGCAGCGCCGGGCGGTCGGGGTCGGGCAGCACCCGCACGATCGGCTCGTAGCCCTCTGCCCGCAGCGCGGTGCGCAGGGTGAACAGTGCCGCGCCGCAGCTGATGAACAGCTCGCGGGCCTGCGGGTCGCTCACCCGGAGCTTGCGCTCGACGTCGGCGCGGACCCTGATCTCCTCCCCGGACACCGCGAAGGTCCAGGGCTGGGTGTTGTGGACCGAGGGGGCCCAGGTCGCGGCCTCGATCGCCGCGTGGATGGCCTTGTCCTTCATGGCGGTTGCACCTCCTGCGCATTACCACCAGCGCATCACGCGGCGGACCGCCGGGTGAGGGCCGAAAGTCCCATCGTGGGGTGCCATCGGCCCCGTGCGCCGCCGCGGGGATGCCGTGGATGGGACAGGGCCGTCCGCCCCCCGGATCCTCTGCCCTGCCGGGAGCGGTCCACCACCTCGCGCCGCATGTCAGGAGGCCTCCCAGCCGCGCCGTGGCGCGGGCGCCTGCCTGCTGCGGTAGACGATGTAGGGGCGGGTCAGGTACCCGACCGGCGCGGTCAGCATGTGCACCAGCCGGGTGAAGGGCCAGATGGCGAACAGCAGCATGGCGCTCAGCGCGTGGAACTGGAACAGCGGCGGCGCGCCCGCCATCAGCGACGGGTCGGGGCGCAGCACGAAGATGGAGCGGAACCACGGGGAGACGGTGGCGCGGTAGTCGCAGCCGCCGCCCAGGATGTTGGCGGCGACGGTGGCGGCCAGGCCGAGGACGATCGTCACCGCGAGCACGGCGTACATGGCCTCGTCGTTGCGCGTGGTGGCGCTGAAGACGGGGCCGACGGTGCGGCGCCGGTAGATGAGGATGGCCAGCCCGCCCAGGGTGCACACGCCCGCGACCGTGCCCAGGCCGACGGCGGCGACGTGGTAGGCCGCCTCGGTGACGCCGACGGCCGCCGTCCAGCTCTTCGGGATCACCAGGCCCCCGATGTGGCCGAGCAGCACGACGAGGATGCCGAAGTGGAACAGCGGGCTGCCGACGCGCAGCAGGCGCGACTCGTACAGCTGCGAGGAGCGGGTCGTCCAGCCGAACGTGTCGTAGCGGTAGCGCCACACGTGACCCAGGACGAACACCGTCAAGGCCACGTACGGTGCCACGACCCAGAGCAGGACGCTCATGGGCGTTCTCCGATCGGGTAGGGCTCCAGCCCGACCGCCTCGGCCGGCGGCCCGTCGGCGGCCAGGCCGCGGGCGGCGCGCAGGTCGCGCGCGGTCGGCGGCGGCAGCGTGGCGATGACGGCGTCCACGACGCGGGCGTACGGCGAGCCCTCCGCCGCCAGCCCCTGGGCCAGCACCTCCAGCCCGGCGCGATGCTCGCGCAGCAGCCGTACGGCCTGCTCCGTGCCGCCTCGCGCCGACAGCTCGCACACCACGGCCAGGTGGTCGGGCAGCTCGCCGTCGGCCGGCTCGAACCCCGCCTCCCGGAAGGCCTGCTCGAAGCGGAGCAGGGCCATGCCGCGCTTCCGCGTGTCGCCGTAGGCGTAGTACGTCAGGTAGGGGCAGCAGCGGCGCTTGAAGTCGAACACCTCCACGTAGTGCTCGGCCAGCTCCTGGGGGCGCACCGTCGCGAGGTGGTCGAGGAAGCCGGTCAGCGGCGTGGACGGCACGGTCGCGACCGCCTTGCGCAGCAACGGGACGGCCTCGAACAGCCTCGCGTCCGGGTAGCCGAGCAGGACGGAGGCCACCAGGTGGACGGTGCGTACGTGGTTTTCGGTCATGAGTCCTTCTTGGGTGGGAAGAGTCCGTCGGGCAGGCCGGTGCCGTCCCAGTTGAGGAGGTTCACGCGGCCGCGCAGGTCGCTGGTCTGGCGGCTGCGCAGGGCGTGGAAGTTCTCCACCGCGACCGGGTCGGGCTCTCCGGGTCCGTGGTGACCTCCGCCCAGGCGGCAACCGGGTCCAGACCGCCGCGCCGGGCCTCGCCGTACATGGCGACCAGGACGCCGCGGGCGTACGGGTAGCGGACCCGGGTCGGCGAATAGGTGTACCAGGAGAAGGCCGCTCCGCGCGGGCAGCCGCGCGGCTCGTACTCCGGCCGGTCGCCGCCCACGCTGGGGTAGTCGGTCTGCTGCGCCTCCCAGGTGATGATGCCGTCCTGGACGTACACCTTCCACGAGCAGGAGCCGGTGCAGTTCACGCCGTGAGTGGAGCGCACCACCTTGTCGTGGCTCCACCGGTCGCGGTAGAACACGTCGCCTTCGCGCCCGCCGACCAGGTGCAGGCTCCGGCCGTCGGTCGACACCTTCCCCGGCCGCAGGTGGGTGGCCAGCCTGAGCAGGGCGTCCATCGTCATGCCGCGCTCTCCCGCCGAACCGGCTCCAGCCGTCCGGTCGGGGTCGGCCGCGCCCGGGCCCGGCGGTTCACCGCGAACGCCCGCGTGAGAGCCGTCACCCGCTGGGCCGTGGTCGGCGTCGCCGCAGAGGAATCGGACGTCATGCTCCTGCCCTCGCCTTCAGGTCCCATGGCCAGAATCCACGGCGCGCACTGCCCCCGGTAAGGGTCTTTAGTCCCTTCTGTGCTCGCGGCCGGGTCCGCGGATCACGCCACCAGGGCCGATGCCAGCAGGATCACGCCCACCGAGCCGATGAGCGAGGCGACGGCCATGACGCGGGCGGCGGTGGGTCTGCCGGATCCGGAGGCCCAGCCGTGCAGGCCCGCGGTGGCCAGCACCGCGCAGAAGAGGACCAGCTTGGCGGCGAGTGTCCGGCCGTAGCCGGGCTCGGCCAGCGAGGCCCAGGTCACACCGGAGTGCCAGGCCAGCGCCAGGCCGGTGGCGATCTGGACCGGCAGGAAGCCGGCGAGCGTGATCAGCCCGAAGCGGCGTCCCACCGCGCGCAGCAGGGCGGCCCGCTGTCCCTCCGGCAGGCCGCGGCGGGCCAGCGGGAGCACCACCAGGGAGACGGCGAGCTGCCCGCCGACCCACAGCGCGGCTCCCAGGATGTGCAGGAAGCGCACGATCGTCCACCACGTCATCGGCTCGGCCACGTCCAGTCGCGGGTCTCCGTCGCGGCGTGCCAGTACGCATCGATCCTGTCCATGGTTGCGAGCCTTCCGTGCGCCCGATCGATCGGATAGAGACCTTGGTCCCTATCCGATGAGGACGACGGACCACCGGGCGATTTCACGACTTTCCCGGAGCTGCGCAACGCGCCGGCCGCGTCGCCGGACAGGCGTCACTCCGCGGCCGGTGAGCCATGACGCCGGCGGTTGCGCGGATCGTCCGGGGGGTCGAGGGCGACGATCACCTCGAGCCCCCCGTCGCGAAGCGGACGGACCGCCAGCGTGCCGTGGTGTGCCTCGACGATGGCGGCCACGATCGACAGGCCCAGCCCCAGGCCGTCGCCGTCGGCCTTCCTGGCGCTGTCCAGACGCTGGAAGGGCTGCAGGAGCAGGGGCAGCCGGTCGGCCGGAATCACCGGACCGCTGTTGGAGACTCGGAGAGTGGCGCGTCCGGACCGGACGCTGGTTTCCACCCTGACCCACCCGCCGGGCACGTTGTGCCGCAGCGCGTTGTCCAGCAGGTTGGCGACCAGCCGTTCGGCCAGTGCGTGGTCACCGAAGGCGGGTGCCGGCCGCAGAGAGGACTCGACGCGCGGCTCAGCGTCGGCACGGTGGCCGAGCGCCTGCGCGGTGATCTCGGCCAGGTCGAAGGGCCGGCGGTGCCGCAGGCCCTGCTGGCCCCGGGCCAGCGTGAGCAGCGCCTCGACGAGCCGCTCCTGGTGCCTGCCCGCGGCCACCACGCGTTCCAGCACCTCCCGCAGGGACGCCGTGTCGGCCGCCGGATCGGCGAGCGCCACCTCGGCCATGGCCCGCTGCAACGTCATCGGGGTCCGCAGTTCGTGGGAGGCGTTGGCGACGAACCGCCGCTGGGCGGTGAACGCGGCCTCCAGCCGGTCCAGCAGCTCGTCGAAGGTGTCGGCCAGCTCTTTGAGCTCGTCGTCCGGCCCGGTGGCGGCCAGCCGCCGGTCGAGCCGGTCGGCCGTGATGCGCCGGACGGTGGCGGTCATCTCGGCCAGCGGCCGCAGCACGCGCCCGGCCATGAGCCGGCCCAGCAGCAGCGCGGCGAACGCCATGGCCGCCAGCGCGATCAACGAGTTGACCAGCAACCGGCGCAGGTGCTCGGTGGAGGCCGCCAGGGGCGCCGGAGCGGGAGGGGCCGATCCGCCCGGCGCCGCGGGAGCGGCCGGTGGCGCCGGGAAGGGCGAGTACTCGACCAGAAGGTAGATGAGGGCGACCAGCAGCACCGCGGCCACCAGGAACAGGCCGCCGTAGAGCAGGGTCAGCCGCGACCGTATGGGCTGTCTCATATCCGGTATCCGGCCTGCGGGACCGTCTCGATGAGCGGCGGGTCGCCGAGCTTCCGCCGTAACCGGCTGATCGTCACCTTCACGGTCTGCGTGAACGGATCGGCGAACTCGTCCCAGCCCCGCTCCAGCAACTGCTCGGCGGAGACCACCGCGCCCTTGGCGGCCATCAGCAGCTCCAGCACGGCGAACTCCTTGGGACTCAGCGGCAGCCGGCGCCCGTCACGGGTGGCGATCCGGGTGGCCGGATCCAGCCGCAGGTCGCCGTGGACGAGCACCGGAGGCAGGGCCCGGCTGGGTCGCCTGGCCAGTGCCCGGATCCGGGCGACCAGCTCGGCGAAGGCGAACGGCTTGGGCAGGTAGTCGTCGGCGCCGATGCCCAGTCCGGTCACCCTGTCATCGATGGTCACGGCGGCGGTGAGCATCAGCACCCGCGCCGGGTGGCCGGCGCCGACCAGCGACCGGCACACCTCGTCACCGTGCAGGCCGGGCAGGTCCCGGTCGAGGACGACCACGTCGTAGTGGTTGACCGAGGCCCGCTCGAGCGCGGCCAGACCGTCCAGCACCACGTCGACGGCCATGCCCTCGCGGCGCAGCCCCGCGGCCACCGTCACGGCCAGCTCCTCGTGGTCTTCGACGATCAGCACTCTCACGATCTCCAGCATGCCCCGTCTCCCGGTTACAGCGGGGTAACCGCCGCCGTTGCGGCCCGGTAACCGGCCCTCGGCTTGTCTGGGCGCATCGACAGCAACGAAAGGAGCCATCATGGCCGGCTCGACGATCCGAAGAGTGGTCCTCACCGTCGCGGTCCTCACCGCCGCCTTCGCCGCAGGCGTGGGCTGGGTGACGACCGCCTCGTCCGCGGCGCCCGCCGACGACGGCAGGGCGTTCACCGCCTGCATGCGCGCGCAGGGACTGCCCGGCTTCCCCGAGGTCGCGCTCTCCTCGGACGGGCTGATCAACTTCGACATCAGGGGAGAGCGCGTCGACGTCCTGTCCGACAAGTACGGGGCGGCGGTGCGGGCCTGCGGGTCGCTGCTCCCCGCTGGTTCCCGGCTGCCCGGCGCGCCCGCGGCGCCGTCCGCCCCATCACTGCCCTCCTGAGAACCACGGCTGAGAACCACGGCCCCGGCGGTCAGCGCGGGCGGGCGTCCTCGCCCGGGCTGCCGGGCCGTCCGGGGCCCGGCCGCCGGGCGCTCAGGCCGTGCTCGCCACCGACGCCATGGTGGGGCGGATCACCGCGACGGGACAGCGCGACTCGTGCAGGACGCCGCGGCTGACCGAGCCCAGCAGCGCCGAGCCGAACAGGCCGCGTCCCCGCGAGCCCACCACGACCAGGTCGGCCGACGCGGAGGCGCGGCAGATGGCCGCCACGGCTCCGCCCGGCACGATCTCCTCGACCACCCGCACCTGCGGGTGCCGGTCCCGCCACCGCTGCAGCACCAGCACCGCGCGGTGCCGCGCGGCCGCGAAGAGCTCCTCGAAGATCGGATCGGCACCGAGCACGAACGGCGAGACCGTCGGCGGCTGCCAGGCGTGGACGGCCCGCAGCCGGGCGCCGCGCCGGGCGGCCTCCTCGAAGGCGAACCGCAGCGCGGCAGCGGAGTGGTCGTCGAATCCGACGACGATCTCGCCGCGCTCCCGGGCGGGCGGGTCGCGCACGATCACCACCGGGCACGGGGACCGTCCGGCCAGCCCGGCGCTGACCGAGCCGAGGCGGGCCGGGGAGAAGCGGCCGTACCCGCGGCTGCCCACGACCAGCGCCGTCGCCTCCGTGGCCGCCTGCCTGAGCACGTCGGCGATGACGCCCTCGCCCAGGACGGCGCCCATCGGCAGGTCCGGGTGCCGCCTGCGGGCCAGGGCCCCGGCGTCGTCCAGCACGGCCCGGCCGTAGTCCTCCGGGGTCGCGAAAGCCTGGACGACCTCGCGCAGCGGGATGTCGTAGGCGTAGACGCCGGTGACGTGCACGATCCGCAGCGGGCAGGCCCGCCTCATCGCCTCGTCGGCCGCCCACCGCACCGCGTTCAGCGCCTCGGGCGAGCCGTCCACGCCGACGACGATGTGTCCGTTCATGGCGCGCTCCCTTCCCGTCCAGGAAAGCCCATGACGCGCGGTGATCGCCGCGGTCGAACGGCCCCGGCGCGTGGGACCAACGGCCCGCCGGCGGGACACCCGCGCGCACCGGGAAGCCTCGGCCGGGGTGAGCGGCTACTGCGCCGAGACCCCCGGCGGGCCCTCGCTGGCCTGCACGAGCACGAACCCCTGCCCCTGGAAGGCGAGCTGGACGGCCTCGCCGCTGCCGCGGCCGATCAGCGCGCCCGCCTTCATCGTGCGGTTGACGCCCACGTGCAGGTCGGCGCTCCAGCACACCGCGGACTGGCCGTCGGCGAAGGTCGGCATCCGCGAGGTGTCGAGGAGCACGGGGGAGCCGTGGGCGGTGACCGCCACCCAGCCGATGCCCTTGACCGTCATGTTGAACAGCCCGCCCGCGGCGATGCCCGCGCCCTGCACGCGCCTGATGTCCCAGGTGAGCGCGGAGTCGAAGGCCAGCAGGTTGCGGCCGTTGACGGTGATGGCCTCGTTCTCCAGGTAGAACAGGTGGATGTCGTCGGCGTTGTCGGCGAGGAACAGCAGGCCCTGCCCCCTGACCCGCATGAGCGGCGCGCCCTCGCCGGTGACCATCTTCTTGAACAGCTTGCCGACGCCGCCGGCGCCCTCGTAGTCGAAGTCCATCTGGCCCTGGAAGGCCACCATCGACCCCTGCCTGGCCAGCACCTCGTGCGGGAGTTGGACGCGGAGCATCTTGGCGTTCTGGAGAGCGAAGTTGGCGGGCACCTGTGAGCTGTCCAGGTTCCCGAAAAGCGCGCTGCGCATGATGGCCCTTTCCGCGACGTGATCGACACGATGATGACGAACGAGCCGATGCTACGGGTTCCCAGGTCAGCGGACGGCTTCCGCGTCGGGCGCGGGATCGGCGGCCAGGACGCGCGCGGGCGGATCCCTCTGGCGGGGGAGGCCTCTCCCCCATGCTTGGGAGTCGCCGCCCGGGGCGCCGTGGCTACGGTCGCGGTCATGACTGGTTCTGTTCGTGTGCGACGCTGGCCGGCGTACGCGCTGGCCGTGCTGTTCCTCGGTTACGCCGTGGGGAAGGCCGGCTACGCCATGCAGGCCCGGCTCGGGTTCCCGAGCGGCCCGCCCGTGTCGGCCGCCGAGGCCGCGGATTACTTCCTCGACCCGAGCACGGCGCAGTGGCTCGCGACCCTGTCCGGCGTGCTGGGCGCGTGCCTCGCCCTCGCCACCGTCACGCCGCTGGGCCGCAGGGTGCCGCGAAAAGTGATGCTGCTCCTGCTGGCCGCGATGCTGCTGGCCGTCGGCGGCGGCGCGGGCATCATGATCGTGGACGGGTTCGTCGGTATCGGCGTGGGCTGGCACTGGTACCACGGGGTGCTCGGCGTCGTCGTGATCGGGCTGCTCGCGGAGATGATCCGCTCCTACGCCGTGGCGCCGAGACATGCCGCGCGCTGACCGGGCGCGGCTGGGCGCGTACGGCGCGGCGGCCTGCGCGGCCGTCTACGGGTCGATGAAGCTGGCGCAGGCGCTGGGGGCCAACGCGCTGGCCGACAAGGACCCGCTGCCCCCGGAGATGCGCGAACGGCTGCTCGCCCGTGATCCGCTGTTCGTGGCGAGCCACTGGCTGCTGGCCGGCGCCGCGGTGATCGGTGTCATCGTGGCGCTGGCCACCGTACGGCCGTGGGGCGCGGTGCTGCCCCGCCGGCTGGCGGCCGTCGTCGCCTGGACGCTGGGCATCTTCATGATCGCCCGCGCCGCCGGCGTGCTCGGGTTCGGCTTCGCCGGCGACGCGCTGCTGCTGACAGGGGTCCGCCCGGCCTCCGGCGAGCACGCCGAGCTGGCTCGCACCCTGGCGCGCTGGGACCTGCTGCTGTGGTCGCCGTTCTTCCTGCTCTGGGGGGTGTGCTGGACGGCGGCCGGATGGCGGCTGACCAGCGGCAGGGCCGTACGGGCGCGCGGTGGGTGAGGCGTCAGTCGGTGCCTGACTCCATCGCGGCGTGGTCGAGCAGCTCGTCGTCGCCGGTGACCTCGCCGCGGGAGGCGATCGCCTCGGCCCCGCCCTCCGGCATCGCGCCGATCAGGCCGGTCGGGGTCACCTGCGTGGCGCCGATCAACGTCGGGTGCGGGCTGCCGACCATGCCGAGCCTGGCGTACTGCTCCAGCTTGGCGCGAGAGTCGGCGATGTCGAGGTTGCGCATGGTGAGCTGGCCGATGCGGTCGACCGGCCCGAAGGCGGAGTCCTCGGTCCGCTCCATGGACAGCTTGTCCGGGTGGTAGCTGAACGCCGGCCCGGTGGTGTCCAGGACGGAGTAGTCCTCGCCGCGCCGCAGTCGCAGGGTCACCTCGCCGGTGACCGCCGCGCCGACCCAGCGCTGCAGCGACTCGCGCAGCATCAGCGACTGCGGGTCCAGCCAGCGGCCCTCGTACAGCAGCCTGCCCAGCCGCCGCCCGTCACTGTGGTAGCTGGCGAGGGTGTCCTCGTTGTGGATGGCGTTGACCAGCCGCTCGTAGGCCGCGTGCAGCAACGCCATTCCCGGCGCCTCGTAGATGCCCCGGCTCTTGGCCTCGATGATCCGGTTCTCGATCTGGTCGGACATGCCCATGCCGTGGCGGCCGCCGATGGCGTTGGCCTCCAGCACCAGGTCGACGGCGGAGGCGAACTCCTTGCCGTTGATCGTCACCGGCCGTCCCCGCTCGAAGCCGATCGTGACGTCCTCGGCGGCGATCTCCACGGCGGGGTCCCAGAACCGCACGCCCATGATCGGCTCGACGATCTCGATGCCCGTGTCGAGGTGCTCGAGGGACTTGGCCTCGTGGGTGGCGCCCCAGATGTTGGCGTCGGTGGAGTAGGCCTTCTCGGTGCTGTCGCGGTACGGCAGGTCGCGGGCGAGCAGCCACTCGGACATCTCGGTACGGCCGCCGAGCTCGCTGACGAAGTCGGCGTCGAGCCACGGCTTGTAGATCCGCAGGGAGGGGTTGGCCAGCAGACCGTAGCGGTAGAACCGCTCGATGTCGTTGCCCTTGAAGGTGGAGCCGTCACCCCAGATCAGCACGCCGTCCTCGAGCATCGCGCGCACGAGCAGGGTGCCCGTGACGGCCCGCCCGAGCGGGGTGGTGTTGAAGTAGGTACGGCCGCCGGAGCGGATGTGGAAGGCCCCGCACGCCAGCGCCGCGAGCCCCTCTTCGACGAGGGCGGCCCGGCAGTCGACCAGCCGGGCGATCTCAGCGCCGTACGCCGTGGCGCGCCCGGGCACCGAGGCGATGTCGGGCTCGTCGTACTGGCCGACGTCGGCGGTGTAGGTGCACGGCACCGCACCTTTCTCGCGCATCCACGCGACCGCTACCGAGGTGTCGAGGCCGCCAGAGAAAGCGATCCCGACACGTTCGCCGACAGGCAGGGAGGTGAGTACCTTAGACACGAGTAGAAATATATACACACCACCGCATGAACATGCAAGACCATGACGGCGTGGCGCGACACGCCTCTCAGGTCTCCCCGCGCGGCGATCACTCCTCGTAGCCTGTTGACCAGGCACGATGTCGACCCGAGGAGCCCGAGAGATGACCAGCACGCCTTCACCCGCGCCCGCCGGAGGCGGCCTCCGCTCGGGACTGTGGTTGCCGCTTTTCGACGAGCTCGCCGACCCCCTCGTCGTCACCAGCCTGGCCGCCGAGGCCGAGGAGGCCGGATGGCACGGGGTGTTCGTGTGGGATCACCTGCGCTGGGGCGAGCCGGTCGAGGAGGTGGCGGATCCGTGGATCACACTGGCGGCGATCGCCATGGCCACCGAACGCGTGCGCATCGGCCCCATGGTGACCGCGCTCCCCCGCCGCCGGCCGGTGAAGGTGGTCAAGGAGACCGTGACGCTCGACCAGCTCAGCGGCGGGCGCCTGACCCTCGGCGTCGGCCTCGGCAGCGACCGGTTCGGCAGCGAGCTGTCCACGACCGGCGAGGAGCTGGACGACCGGGTCCGGGCCCGGATGCTCGACGAGTCTCTCGACGTGCTGGCCGCGGCGTGGTCCGGCGAGGCCGTACACCATCGGGGCGAGCACTACACGCTCGACGGGGTACGGCTGCTGCCCAGGCCCGTGCAGCGGCCGGGGATCCCGGTGTGGGGCGCGGCGCTGCCGGGTAAGCAGGGACCGTTGCGGCGCGCCGCCCGCCTCGACGGCTTCTTCCCGGTGGCGTTCGCCGGTCTCGACGAGTTCGCGGAGCTGGTGGCCGCCGTCATGCGGCTACGCGCGGCCGAGGGGAAGGATTTGGCGGGCTACGACGTCGCGGTGTCCCTGCCGCCCGGCACCGATCCCGCGCCCTACGCCGGAGTGGGGGCGACGTGGTGGATGGTGGAGTTCCCGTGGGGCGCGGTGTCCGTGGACACGGTGCGCGGCGTCCTGCGCGAGGGCCCGGCGCCGTCCTGACCGGAAGACGCCACGTCCCCTGCAAGTGGTACGAAAGGGACTGACAACCACGAAAGCCTACAAATGGTCATGAGTCGCCCAAAGGGGGCGCCATCTGGAGTGACCCATAATGATCAATCTCGAGCACGCCACCGAGGGAACGGAATGCCGGGGGCTGTCGCTGGCCCGCCTGGTCGCCGACGAGGTCCGGCGAGCGGGAAAGCACTTCCTGCCAGAACGCCTGCTCGTCGAGCTGAGTGACGTCCGCCGCCGGCGCGGCGCGCGGGAACCGCTTCTCGACGCGTTCCTCGACTGCGTCCTGGACAAGCACGAAGGGCGCTTCTGGAACCGCACTTACCTGGCGCTCCCCCTGCTCGAGCTGCTGCTGGACGAACGGCACGCCGGGCTGAGCCCGGCCAGGCTGGCCACCCTGCTCGTCTCCGACGTCGTCCGCTTCGAGATCGAAGCGGCGAACGGTTCCCCGCACGCGCCGGGCGTGGACCGGCCCGACCCGATGACGCTGCGCAAGCGGCTGCGGCACGCCATGCGGTTCGTGGCCGACGACCTCGACGGCGGGCCTTCCCTGCCCACGCGCACGACGGCCGGGTCCAGGCCGGAGGATCTGCTCGACCGCCTGCCGAGGCCGCCGGCGACCGGGGCCGCCCGGTGGTTCGACCTCACCGTCCAGCCGGTCTACGTCCTGCACGACGAGTACTTCTTCATCCGCGTGCTGCAGACCCACGAGATGATCTTCACCACGATCGTGTCGGACCTGCGCGCGGCGATCGCGGCGTTGCGCGACGGGCGGATGGACGCCTGCGTGGCGCGAGTGGATCACGCGGTCGCGGTGTTCGAGCGCGCGGCGTCGCTGTTCCGGATGGTCGCCACCATGCGGCCGGCGCACTTCCACGGGTTCCGCCGGTTCACCCAGGGCGCCAGCGCCATCCAGTCCGAGCAGTACAAGCGGTTCGAGATCCTGTGCGGCCCCCCGCCGGCCGCGCGGCTGGGGTCGGCGGCCTTCACGAGCGTGCCGGTCGTGCGGGCCGAGGCGGAAAGCGGCCAGGACAGCCTCGCCGGAGCGTGCCGCGAGCTGCGCGCCGAGGGGCGGTTCAGCCCGGCGGAGTGGACGGCGCTCGAGGCCGCGCTCGGCCGGCTGGAGGCCATCCATCAGCGCTGGAAGTCGACGCACCGCACGCTCGCGGTCCGCATGCTCGGCCAGGCGCGGGGCTCGGGCGACACGGCCGGCGTGCCGTACCTCGACCAGTGCGTGGGCAACCGCCTGTTCCGGCAGCTGGGCGCGGCCTCCTGAACCGGCCGCCGGGCCGTCTCGGCGCGCGGGCCACCCTCCCGCGGTGAGCCCCTACCGTGGAAGCATGCGCCTGACCGCTTTCACCGACATCTCGCTCCGCATCGTGATGCGGCTGGCCGTGGCGGACGAGGGCGAGCTGCCGACGACCCGCTCGGTCGCGGAGGCGCTCGCGGTGCCGTACACCCACGCCGCGAAGGCGGTCGCGCGTCTCGGCGAGCTGGGCCTCGTGGAGACCAGGAGGGGAAGAGGCGGCGGCCTGCGGCTCACCGAGGCGGGGCACCACGCGTCGGTCGGCCGGATCGTCCGCGAGCTGGAGGCCGCGGGCGACGTGGTGGGCTGCGAGGACGACCCGCCGTGCCCGCTGCGGGCCGCCTGCCGCCTGCGGGGGGCGCTGCGCCAGGCGCAGGAGGCGTTCTTCGCCGCGCTCGACCCCGTGACGGTCGACTCCCTGGTGACCGCCCCCACGGGACCGGTGTTGCTGTCGCTGTCCGTGCGCTGATCCGGGGCCGGGTGCGAGGGCACTCGGCGCGGTCCTTAATATGAATTTGAGATTCCAATTTGTTTCCCCTGGGATCTCGTCCCACCGTCGTTGCCAGGAGGCCCCATGCTGTCCCCGGAATCCGCCGGGATCATCCGCGCCACGCTCCCCGTCGTCGGCGCGTCGCTCGACGCCATCACCACGCGGTTCTACGGCACGATGTTCGCCGAGCGCCCCGAACTGCTCGACGGGATGTTCAACCGCGGCAACCAGGCCAACGGCGAGCAGCGCAAGGCCCTCGCCGGCTCCATCGCCGCGTTCGCCGCCGCGCTGGTCGAGCACCCCGACGAGCGGCCCGACCGGCTGCTGGCGCGCATCGCCCACAAGCACACCGCGGTCGGCGTCGCCTCCGAGCACTACATCATCGTGCACAAGTACCTGTTCGGCGCGATCGCCGAGGTGCTCGGCGAAGCGGTCACCCCCGAGGTCGCCGCGGCATGGGACGAGGTGTACTGGCTGATGGCCGGCGCGCTGATCGCCCTGGAGGCGCAGATCTACGCCGCGGCCGGCGCGCGCGACGCGAGCACCTGGCGCCGGTGGCACGTCGTCGAGCGCCGCGAGGAGACCCCTGACGTGGCCTCCTTCCTGCTGCGCCCCGTCGGCGACGACCCGGTGCCGCCCGGCCGTCCCGGCCAGTACGTCAGCGTCCGCACGCGCATGCCGGACGGCGTGCACCAGCTGCGCCAGTACTCCCTGTCGGGCGCGGGCCAGGACGGGCTGCGCCGGATCACGGTCAAGCGGGTGAGCGGCGGCGGCGCCCCGGACGGCGAGGTGTCCACCCTGCTGCACGCCACCGTCGGCGCCGGCGACGAGCTCACCCTGTCGGCGCCGTTCGGCGACGTGTGCCTGGAGGAGGGCGACGCCCCGCTCGTCCTGGTCTCGGCCGGCATCGGCTGCACCCCGATGGCCGCGATGCTGGAGCACCTCGCCGCCACCGGCTCCACCCGCCGGGTCCTGCTGCTGCACGCCGACCGGACCAGGAAGGACCACGCGCTGCGGGAGGACATGGAACGGCTCGCCGACGCGCTGCCCGGCGCCGAGCGGATCTTCTGGTACGAGGAGGCCGACGGCGACGCCCGCACCGGCCTGATGGACCTGACCGGCGTGGCGATCCCCGAGGGGGCCGTCACCTACATGTGCGGGCCGCTGCCGTTCATGCGCGACGTGCGCGCCCAGCTCGTCACGGCGGGCGTGGCACCCCGCGACATCCACTACGAGGTCTTCGGCCCCGACCTGTGGCTGGGCGCCGACGACTGACCGGCGCCGCGGCCGCCCCGCCGCGCCGGCCGTCGTGAGAGGATTGAGGTGCCATGCCGACGAACATCACCGTTGTACTGGATGATCGGCCGGGAGAGCTGGCCCGCCTGGGGGAGGTCACCGGCGAGTCCGGCGTGAACATCTGCGGCCTCGCGGCCTTCACCGGAGACGGCAAGGGCATCGTCCATGTGCTGGTCGACGACGAGGACGCCGACCGGTGCCGGCAGGCGCTCGAAGCGGCGGGGATGGGGATCGCGGACGAGCGGACCGTGCTGGTGGTGGACGTCGCGGACCGGCCGGGGACGCTCGGCGAGCTGACCCGGCAGCTCGCCGAGGCGAACGTCAACATCGACCTGGCCTACACCACCTTCGGCGGCGTGAAGCTCGTCGTCGCCACCGACGACCTCGAGAACGCGCGCGCGGCGCTCGAGTGGTCCGCGGACCGGCCCTGGGCCGCCGGCCGCGCGCCGGAGGTCCCGAGCATCTGGGATCAGCCGGAGTAGGCCGGCGGCCCTCAGCGGACGAAGTCGCGCGCGGGCCGTCCTGACCGTCAGGGTGTCTGCTGGCGGTTCAGCTCGGAGTGGCGGTAGCTGTAGGTGAAGTAGATGATCAGGCCGATCAGGAACCAGACCGCGAAGCGCAGCCAGGTCAGCGGGTCGAGGAACGTGATCAGCCACACCGAGAAGACGATGCCGACGGCCGGGGTCACCGGCATGCCGGGCGTGCGGAAGGTCCGCGGCAGGTCGGGCCGCCGGTACCGCAGGACGATGACGGCGATGCACACCACGACGAAGGCCAGCAGGATGCCGATGTTGGTCAGCTCGGCCGCCTCCCTGATCGGCAGGAATCCGGCGATGAGCGCGGAGACCGCCCCGACGATCCAGGTGATGCGGGTCGGCACCCGGCGCACCGGGTGGAGCTTGGCGAACCAGTGCGGCAGCAGCCCGTCACGGCTCATCGAGAACCACACGCGGGTGACGCCGAGCATGAAGGTGAACATCACGGTGAGGATGCCGATGATCGCGCCGACCGCGATGACACCGGCCAGCTTGGTCAGCCCGACGGAGGCGAACGCCGAGGCGAACCCGCTCTCCGGGTCGATCTCCTTGTAGTTCTGCATGCCGGTGAGCACCAGCGTGGCCAGGACGTACAGCACCATCGAGATGGCCAGCGAGTAGATGATCGCCTTGGGCATGTGGCGCTGGGCGTCCTTGGACTCCTCGGCGGCGGTGCTCATCGCGTCGTAGCCGAAGACGGCGAAGAACACCGTGGCCGCGCCGGTGATCGCGCCCGCCACGCCGTACGGGAAGAACGGGGTGTAGTTGGCGGGGTTGATGAAGAAGAAGCCGACCACGATCACCACCAGCACCACCACGACCTTCACGGCGACGACGGTGGTCTCGAACCGCGCGGCGGTCTTGATGCCCAGGTTGAGCAGGAACGCGATGAGCAGGCACAGGATCACCGCGAACAGGTCCACCGCTCGGCCCGGCCCGGTGCCCGGCGCGCCCAGCATCCATGCGGGCAGCTCGATGCCCAGAGCGCCGACGAGGAAGCCGAAGTAGCCCGAGATGCCGATCGCCACGACCGCGACGATGGCGGTGTACTCCAGCAGCAGGTCCCAGCCGATGAACCACCCGGTCAACTCGCCGAGGACGGCGTAGCCGTAGGTGTAGGCGGATCCGGCCTTCGGGATGAGCCCGGCGAACTCCGCGTAGGAGAACGCCGCGGCCGCGCTGGCGACACCGGCGATGAGGAAGGAGACGAGCACGGCGGGCCCGGCCGTCTGGTTGGCGACCGCGCCGGCCAGCGCGAAGATCCCCGCGCCGATGATGCCGCCGATGCCGATCGCGGTGAGCTGCCACAGGCCCAGCTCCCGTTTCAGTTCGCCTTCGTGCTCGCCGGCGATCTGCTCCACCGGCTTGCGCCGGAACACTCCCGAGCCGCCTCCGAACAGATGCTGATGCGACATCGTCTCGCCTCCCTCGTCACGATCGCTGTCATTTGTGAGGGGGAATGGTGCGAAGTATCTGCTGTGGAGGCGATGGGCCTGGGCCGGGGTGTCAGCGCAGCTCGATCGCCATGGGCTGGTGCGGGAGGCCGGCGTAGACCTCCACCTCACCGGCGCGGTGCCAGCCCAGATGCTCGAAGTAGCCGACGTTCCGCAGCTGGATGTGGGCGACCATGAGCAGGCCGCCGCGGCGCGCCGCGGCGGCGACGGCGTACCTCACCAGCGGGGCGCCGAGTCCGTGGGCGCGGTACTCGGCGAGGACGGCGAGGCGGTCGCCCTGCCAGAGCTCGCCGGTCCCGTCGAGGGGATAGAGACGGACCGCACCCGCGACCACCTGGTCGGCGTAGGCGACCACGTGGATGGTCAGCGGGTCGTCGTCGCGGGCGTCGCGGTCGGTGCCGGGGAACAGGCGCTGCTCGTCGACGAAGACGCGGTGCCGTACCGCGTGGTGGGCCGCGAGCTCCTCCGGCGTGGCGGCCGGGTGGCAGTCGGTGCCGAGCGTGCGCAGCATGACCGGCTCAGGCGGCGGGACGTGGGCCGATGCGGAGCAGGCGTTCCATCGAGCTCAGCCCTGAGCACGCCTGGCAGCGGGCGCAGCCCGCCCTGGAGGTGGCCGACGTCATGCCGCGCCTGGCCATGTAGGCGAGGACCTTGGCGTAGATCGGCCGCGTGTAGGACCGCGGCGGCGGCTGCCAGCCGGCCATGGGCGTGCCGACGACCGGGCGCAGCGGCACGATGAACGGGTAGACGCCGGCGTCGACGGCCCGCTTGCAGCCGTCGATCGTCAGCTGGGGGCTCTCCCCCATGCCGAGGATGACGTAGGTGGACACCTGTCCGGCGCCGAAGACGGCCACCGCCCGTTCCCACGCCCTGAAGTAGCCCTCGATCCCGGTGCGCGCCTTGGCCGGGGCGACGCGCGCCAGCACGGCGGGGTCGAAGGTCTCGATGTGGATGCCGACGGAGTCGACGCCCATCGCGCCCACCTCGTCGATCACGTCCAGGTCCGCCGGCGGCTCGAACTGCGCCTCGACGGGGAGTCCGCTAGCCTGCTTGACCGCCTGGCCGCAGCGCCCCACGTACAGGGCGCCGCGGTCGGGGCCGCGCGTGCTGCCGGTCGTCAGCGTGGCGTCGACGGCGCCGTCGAGGTCACGCGCCGCCACCGCGACCTCGGCGAGCTGCTCGGGGGTCTTGCGCGCGACGGTACGGCCGGACGACAGCGAGAGGCCGATGCCGCAGAACCTGCACTGGTCGTCGTTGCCCCAGTAGGCGCAGTGCTGCACGACGGTGCTCGCCACGGAGTCCAGGTGCAGGAGGGCGATCTGCCAGTACGGCACGCCGTCGGCGGTGCTCAGGTCGTAGAAGCGCGGACGGCGCTGGGCGGAGGCGTCGGCGAGCCGTACGCCGTCGCGGTAGATGCCGTACCCGTCGTCCTCGGCGCGCAGGACGTACGGGGAGTCCTTGGCGATGCCCTCGGTGGGCGCCGTGACGGGAAGCCCGTCCACCCAGAGCATCCCGCAGTCGGTGGGCCCTGCGCCGCCGGTGCGTCGCTCCATCTGCGCCTCGAGCCGCAGACCCCGGGCCTGGAGGTCGAGGATGAGCTCGCTGACATCGGTAGCCGTCACGACAGGCACCTCCCGTGCCGTACGACCGGATGCCCCGATTCTACCAAGATGGGATCGGCGTTAACTTTCCGATGCGAGCGCCTGCCGTACCTGGTCGATCGCGGCGAGCCAGGCGTCGCGCGAGGTGAACTCCTCCACGTGGACCGCCTCGCCGGTGACCTCCAGCCGGTAGGTGATGACGGGCACGGCGACCACCGAGCGGACCATGACGGTGCCGGTCGGGACGTGCACCTCCACCCACCGCGCCGAACCGCCGCGCCAGGCCGCGTCGTCGGGCTCCTCGAGAATCGCCCAGTCCAGGCCGGCGGCGCGGGCGCGCTCCACGGCCTGTGATCGGGAGGCGGTGAGCAACTCGCGGAACCGCTGGGACATCGCGGCCTCGATCACCAGCTGGGCGTCGAGCCCCTCCACGGAGACGCCCACCTCGTCGAGCCAGCCGCGCATCTCGCCCTCCGCGGCGGCCAGGGCCGCGTAGTCACCGGCCAGGGACAGGCGCCGGGCGAGCGCCCCCACCAGCTGCAACGCCCGCTGGTAGCGTTCGGCGTCGATCATCGCGAGCGGGAAGAGCCGGTCCTCGGCCGCGCGCAGCCGCCGGGCGAGCTCGGCGTACTCCGCGGGGATGGGACTGCTTGGCAAGAGCTTCACTCGTTCACTATCGTCAGTGTGACAAGTCGGATCCTAGACGGCATTCGGGTGATTCGCCAGGACGGCGAAGGGTGGACCCCGTGAACAGGACTGCGGTCGTCACGCTGGGCGGCGACGTCTCCACGCGCCGGGGACGGGCGGGGGCGGCGTGAAGCCGGCCGTGCGCGTGCTGCGCGACACCTACCTGGACTCGGTCCTGCAGCTCCTCGGCGCCCGGGCGATGCGCGGCGCCGACGGCGTGGAATGGGCGACGGCCGTGATGGCGACCGCGGCCAACCTCGACGCGCTGCGGCAGGAGGGGTTCGACCCGCCGGAGGCGTCGCCGTACGACCTGGTGCTCGCGGTGCGGGCCGGCGACCCGGAGGCCGCCTTCGCGGAAGGTGAGCGGGCGATGTTCGGCCCCCGCGAGAGCGGGCCGGCCGAGCAGCACCCGCGCTCGCTGGCGGAGGCGCTGGAGCGCCGGCCTGGCAGCACCGTGGCGGTCGTCTCCGTTCCCGGCGACTACGCCGCCCTGCACGCGCACAAGGCCCTCGGTCGCGGCCTGGACGTGCTGCTGTTCAGCGACAACGTCTCCGTCGCCGACGAGATCGCGCTGAAGGACCACGCGGTACGGCGGGGCCGCCTGCTCATGGGCCCCGGCGCCGGCACGGCCGTGATCGACGGCGTGGGGCTGGGGTTCGCCAACGTGGTGCGGCCCGGGCCGGTGGGGATCGTCGCGGCGGCGGGCACCGGGGCGCAGGAGGTCATGTGCCTGCTCGACCGCGCCGGTGTCGGCGTGTCGCAGGTCGTCGGCCTGGGCGGGCGCGACCTGACCGCCGAGGTGGGCGGGCGCATGGCGGCGCAGGCCGTCAAGAGGCTCGACGAGGACCCTTCGACGGAGCTGATCCTCCTGGTGTCCAAACCGCCCGACGAGCGGGTGATGCGGCGTGTGATGGCGGCCGCGCGCACGACGGCGATGGTCACGGCCCTGCTCGGGGTGGCGGGCGAGACGCTCGAAGGCGGCGTGGTCAGGGCGCTCGAGCTGCTGGGCAGGCCGGTGCCGTCCTTCGACCGGCGGCACGGCCCGACCGTGGACGTGGCCGCCTCCCGTCGGGCACCGGGGCGCACCACGGTGCGCGGGCTGTTCTCCGGCGGATCGCTCTGCTACGAGGCCATCGCGGTGCTGAGCGGCATCCTCGGCCCCATCTGGTCCAACACCCCGATCGACCCGGAATGCCGCCTGCCGGCGCCACCGGGTTCCCACGTCTGCCTGGACCTGGGCGAGGAGGAGTACACCAGGGGCCGGCCGCATCCGATGATCGATCCGGGGGCACGCGTCGAACTGCTCCACGAGAGCGGGCCCGACGTCGCCGTGGTGCTGCTCGACGTGGTGCTCGGCCATGGCGCGCATCCCGACCCGGCGGGGATCCTGGCACCGGAGCTGGCCCGCCTGGACGGCCCGCAGGTCGTCGCCCACGTCCTGGGCACCGCGCGCGATCCGCAGGGATACGACGAGCAGGTACGCGCGCTCGCCGAAGCCGGATGCGTCGTCACCGAGACCGCCGCGGGCGCGGCCCGCGCCGCGGCGGCGATCGCCCGCGGCGGGAGCGCCTCATGAGGCGTGTCGCGCTCCTCACCTACTCCACCAAGCCCCGCGGTGGGGTCGTCCACACCCTCGCGCTGGCCGAGGCGCTGGCGGACCTGGGGGTCGACGTGCACGTCTTCGCCCTGGGCAGCGAGGGCTTCTTCCGCCCGCTGAGGGTGCCGTTCACGCTGTTCCCTGTCACGGTCGCCGGCGACTCCCTGGAGGAGAAGGTCTTCGCCTCGGTGCAGGCCATGGTCTCGGGGCTGGCGAAGGTGGCCGGCGACTTCGACGTCCTGCACGCCCAGGACTGCATCACCGGCCGGGCCGCGCCGCAGGTGCACCAGCGGGTGGTGCGCACCGTGCACCACGTCGACGACTTCACCACGCCGGCCCTCGTCGACTGCCAGCGCCGGGCGATCCTGGAGCCGGACCACGTTCTGGTCGTCAGCGAGCACTGGCGCCGCGTGCTGCTCCAGGAGTTCGGGGTCCGCGCCCAGGTCGTGCGCAACGGCGTCGACCCTGCCAGGTTCCCGCCGGTCAGCGCGCGGCGGCGGGCCGGCCTGCGCGCCTCCGTCGGCGCGGCGGACCGGTTCCTGCTGCTGGCCGTCGGCGGCATCGAGCCGCGCAAGGGCAGCACGACGCTGTTCCGCGCGCTGGCCCTGCTGCGGGAGAAGCGGCCGGTGCTGGCGATCCTGGGCGGCCAGTCCTTCCGCGACTACGAGACCTACCGCCGCGACGCGCTGGCGCTGCTGGACGGCCTCGGCCTGGACGTGGTCCAGGTGGGGACGGTCTCCGAGGAACTGCTGGCGGCGTGGTACCGCAGCGCCGACGCCCTGGTGTACCCCTCGATCGAGGAGGGGTTCGGCCTGGTCCCGCTGGAGGCGCAGGCCTGCGGTCTGCCGGTCGTGGCCAGCGACCTGCCGGTGTTCCGCGAGTTCCTCACCGACGGCGTGGACGCCCTGCTGCCCGCCGTGGGCGACCCCGAGGCCCTCGCGGCGGCGCTGGAGCGGATCATGGCCGACGAGGCGCTGCGCGCCGTCCTGGTCGAAGGTGGCCGCCGGGTCGTGCCGCGTTTCACCTGGGCGGCCACCGCCGCCCGGCACGCCGAGATCTATCGGTCCATCGCGTGATCGTGGCCGGCGGGGCGGGCGGCGAGGAGCGCCGCCCGCTCGCGGACCTGCCCCTCGACCGCGAGCACCCGTTCCAGCGCCTCGAACCAGCAGACGTAGTACGGGGCCTGCGGCCGGGCCGCGATCCGCGCGATCAGCGCCTGGCGGAAGTCCTCCCAGGTGAAGGCGCCCGCCTCGCAGGCCGCCACGGCCAGGCCGAACGCCCGGCCCTCCCACGGCTCGGCGAACACCAGCTCGCCGTTCGAGCGCGGCGGCGCCGCCGGGCTGCCGACGTCCAGCCGGATGGGGAGCGTCATGGCGTCACCTGCGCCACGCCCACCATCGCGTCGCGCGTGACGAGCGGCACGAGCTGGTCCTCCGGGAGCCCTTCGGTCCCGGGCGGCCGGGCGGGGAGCACGAAGTAGCGCACCTCCGAGCTGCTGTCCCACACCCGGACCTCGACGTCCTCCGGCAGCCGCAGCCCCATCTCGGCCAGGACGGCTCGTGGCTCGCGGACCATCCTGGACCGGTAGGCGGGGTCCTTGTACCAGGAGGGCGGCAGCCCGAGCAGCGGCCAGGGATAGCAGGAGCACAGCGTGCAGACCACCACGTTGTGGACGGCGGGCGTGTTCTCCAGGACCACGATGTGCTCGCCCTGCGGCCCCTTGTAGCCGAGCTCGGCGACGGCGGCGGTTCCGTCGGCCAGCAGCCGCTCCTTGTATCCGGGATCCGTCCACGCCCTGGCCACCACGTGCGCGCCGTTCAGCGGCCCGACGTCCCTCTCGTACATCGCGATGTACTTGTCCATGACCGCGGAATCGACCAGGCCGCGCTCGACCAGCAGCTGTTCCAGCGCCTCGACGCGCAGCTCGATCGGCACCCGTTCGTCCGTCATGGCGCCTCCTCCAGGTAGTCCTCGTAGAGGTCGACGTTGAGCGCGGACGGCTCGGCGTCCGCGTCGAACAGCTCGGCCGAGGTGAAGCGCACCGTGTACACCCACTGCGGGTTCTCGCCCTGGAAGTGGGCGTTGGTGTCGGGCAGGACCTGCGCGGGCTGGACGATCACCACGGTGCCCGTGTGCCCCATCACGTACCGCGGCAGCCGCGTGTGCCCCGGCGGGTCGAAGGCCCTGGCCCGTACGGCGGCGCCCACCGCGAACCGGGGCGCCGACGACACCTCCCGCAGGGAGCCCGCGGCGGTAGGGGCGTAGTCCGGCCTGGTCGGCTCCGGCGGACCCGGCTCCTCGGCCGTGCCCCCCGACAGGTTGGCGGCCCGCGCCTCCACGGTCCCCGGCGCGATGATCGAGCTGTCGAGGAGCAGGTTCTCCGCGCCGTGCAGCCACCGGCCGTAGTAGCCGTCGTCCAGGTAGTCCGGCCGGTCGAGCCGGTTCATCGCGTGCCGGAAGGCGTCGAGGTTCGTCCCCGACAGCCGCATCGACAGCAGGGCCAGCGCGAAGGCCCTGGCCTGCCAGGGCTCGGCGAAGACCGGCTCGTCCGGGGTGGGGACGGGCGCCCGTCCCCAGCCCTCGGTGCCCCCCATGTCGTGGATCCCGGTGGCCTTGCTGATGCCGGTGGCCTTGTTCATCGTCGCCTCCCAGCCGCCCCGCCGGGTGGGGGCTCGCCCGCACCCCGGCAGCGGGCGGGTGCTAGACCGTCCAGGTGTTCAGCTGGAACGCGCCTTCCTTCCACGCGGTGAGCGCGGCGTCGAGCACGTCGAGCGGGTTGAACGGCGTCACGCCGGGGATCAGGTCGTCCTCGCGGAAGCCGTACAGGGCGCCCATCGCGAACCGGCAGGCGTAGATCGTGGCGCCTTCCTTGATGAGGGTCTTGATCTGGTTGTTGATCGCGAGGTGCCCGGGGAAGGCTTCCTGGCCGACGCCGGGGTAACCCCGCGTGCCCGACGCCAGCAGCACGCCCGGGCCGTACAGGATGATGCGCACGTCGAAGCCCTTGCGTACCAGGCGCGTCGAGGTGAGCAGGTTGACCAGGGCCACCGAACCCTCGTACGGGACGGTGTGGATGAAGACGTAGGCCTTCTGCCCCGCCTCGGCCCTGACGTCGGTGAACACCTTCTCTTCGGTGTCGTACAGGGTCTCGCCTTCGGCTGGCAGCTCGGTGGTGACGGTCTTCGGCATGGTGACCTCCTTGACTAGACGGCCTTGACTAGACGGCGGGGCCGGCCGGCGTCGTCGGCCCGGGCCAGTGGCGGCGGTGGCTGCCGGGCATGGCGGCCAGCACCCTGCGGCGGACCGGCCACGGCGTGAGCCGGTAGACCGGGACGAAGATCCTGCGCCAGAAGAAGGGGCCGCGGGCCGGCGGCGGGGCGGTGCCGTGGGCGCGCGCCACCCGTGCCTGCGCGTCCCTGAGGAGGCACTGCTGGGCGTTCTCGCGCAGCCATCGGCTGATCACGTCGCCACCCCGGCTTGCGCGGCCGTCACGATGGGCTCGTTGAGCGCGCCGATCGGCGGTGAGTAGACGTTCTCCATCGACGCCAGGTCGCGCAGGGTGATGCCCTTCCTGACGGCCAGCGCCAGGAAGTCGGCCCGCTCCTTGATCCCCTCGCCGCCGACCATCTGCGCGCCGATCAGGCGCAGCGTCCGCGGCTCGGCCAGGAGCTTGACCGTGACCGGCCGGACGCCGGGGAAGTAGCGCGCCCGCGAGATGCCGGTCGCCTTGCCGACCACGTGCGGGACGCCCAGCGCGGTGGCCGTCACCTCGCCCAGCGCGGCCCCGCCGATCATCCACGTGCCCGCGACCATCCCCCACGGCACGTAGACCGGCTGGTAGGCGCGGTCCCCGCCCGCGGCGTTGGTGCCGGCCACCTTGCCCTGGGCGTAGGCGTGGCTGCCGGTCAGGCCCTGCAGGGGCAGCCCGCCCAGCCCGTGCGGGATCTCGCAGACGTCGCCCGCGGCCCAGACGTCCGGCGCCGACGTGCGCATGTGGTCGTCGACGACCAGCCCTCCCGTCATGCCCGTCCTGAGCCCGGCGGCCACGGCCAGCGCGGTGTTGGCCACCTTGTGCGTGGCCACCACGACCAGTTCGGCGGGCAGTTCGCCGTCGCTGGTCGCCACGGCTCTGACGTGCCCCTCGCGGTCGCCGGCGAAGCCGCGGAGCGTGGTGTTCCAGTGCATCGTCACGCCCATGTCGGCCCAGGACTCCTGCACGGGGGCGACGATGTCGGGATCGCACAGCTCGCCGAGCGCCCACGGGTGCGGGTCGACGACGTGCGTGTCGATGCCGCGGTGGGCCAGGGCGGTCACCATCTCCAGGCCGAGCGGGGAGGCTTCGACGACGACCGCGTGCCGTACGCTGTCGAGGATCTTGTCCCACTCCATGGCCCTGCGGATGTTCTTGACGTAGTACAGGCCGCTGAGATCCTCGCCTGGCACGCCGGGGGGTTCGTAGTCGAAGCCGGTGGCGATGACCAGCGCGTCGTAGCCGACCTCGACCGGGCCCGCGTCCGGGCCCTCGACCTGGACGGTCCGGGCCGCCGGGTCGAAGCCCAGCACCGTCGTCTCGTACCTGACGTCGATGCCCGCGTCGACGTAGGCCTGCTTCTCGGCCAGGAACAGCGACGCGAAGTCGGGGATCTCCCTGCCGTGCACGTACGGGATGCCGCACGGGCTGTATCCCACGTCCTCGAACGCGGTGTAGACGATCACTTCCGCCGCCGGCGCAGCGGCCTTCGCCGCCCCCGCCGCACCGATGCCGGCGGCGCCCCCGCCTATGACAACCGTCCTCCGTGCCATGGACTCGACTCCCGCCCGTACGGCACAATGTTCGTACATTATAGAGGACTTCACGTTGACTATCCTGCATGGCGCTTCGTGATGGCAATGACGAGGGGATTTCATGACCGAGGGTCACCAGGTCGACGAGATCGTCAGCCAGATCGGCCCCAAACTGCGCGCGCTCCGTACGGCGCAGCGCCAATCCCTGCAACAGCTGGCCGCCGTCAGCGACGTGTCCGCCGCCGCCATCCACAAGATCGAGCGCAACGGGATGGTTCCGACGATCACCACGCTGCTCAAGCTCGGAGCGGCGCTCGGCGTCCCCGTCCGGTACTTCGTGGAGGAGGACGAGCAGCCGTCGGAGCCGGTGCACTACACCCCGCGCGATCGGCGCCCCACCGTCTACACGCCGCACGAGGGCCTGGCGCTGGCCGGGATCACCGGCTCCTACCGGCAGTTCCAGACGGCGGCGGCCATGGCGACGGTCACGCCCGGCGCCTCCAGCGGCGCCAAGCTCATGCAGCATCCGGGCGAGGAGCTGGTCCACGTCACCGAGGGCACGCTGACCTTCCGCGTGGGCGATCACACCTTCCCGCTGTCCGAGGGTGACTCCCTGCACTTCTCCGGCGAGGTGCCGCACCGCTGGGCCAACGACGGCGACCAGCCGGCCAGGGCGATCTGGATCGCGCTGCGCAACGGCTAGCCGGCCGTGGTGTGGCGGACGGTGATCCGCGGCGGTACGCGCAGCGTGTTGGTGACGTAGCAGACCCGCTGCGCGGCCTCGACGAAGCGCTCGGCCTGCTCGTCGGTGAGAGAGGAGACGACGTCGATCGCGATGTCGCTGTAGCGGGTCCCCTCGTAGGTCCCGGTGACGCTGACGTCGAGCGCGGCCGGCTCCTCGCCAACCTTCCTGGCGCTGTGCACCAGCGCCAGCGCGAAGCACGACGCGACGGCCGCCAGCAGGTAGTCGGTGGGCTGCGGGCCGGTGTCGGTGCCGCCCGCGCTCTCCGGCTCGTCGACCAGCAGCCGGAAGGAGCCGGCGGTGACGTCGACCCGGTAGCCGCCCCGCCACCGGGCCTCGACCGTGCGCGTGCTCATCGCGCCTCCGCCAGCGCCAGCAGCGCCGCCCGGAACGCCGCCGCGGGCGCCGTCGCCACGCCCGCGCCGATCTGGCCGGACCCGTCGCGGGCGTGCAGGATGCCGGTGTTGACGCGTGGCGTGATCCCGGTCTCGACCACCTCGCGAACGTCCACGCCCAGGGGCGTGCCGCGGAAGTCCGTCACGGGCAGCTTGAACCTGGTGCTCTCGGCCACGCAGATCCGGCGCATGTCGCCGGTGACGCGGGCGGCGTCGGCCATCGAGCCGCCGAGGAAGGCCGCCACCGCGGGCGCGCCCGCCGTCGCCGCGCCGCCGAGCCCCACCAGTTCGAGCACCGCGCTGTCGCCGATGTCGGGCGCGCCGTCCCGCGGCCCGTACCCGGCGTGGAACAGCGCGGCCTCGACCGGCGGGCTGCCGGCGACGAACCATCGCCGGTCCCCCGCCAGCTTCACGCCGTACGTCGTGCCGTTGCGCGCCATCGTCGTGACGACGCTGGACCCCTCGACGCGCTCGGCCGACAGCGTCAGCGCCTTCGCGCCGCCCATCGCCAGCGTGAGGAAGAACAGGTGGTTGGCCGACAGGTACGCGGCCAGCGGCACCGCGTCGTCGAGCGCGGCGATCTGCGGCAGCATCGAGCGCAGCAGCAGGTTGGTCGACGCCTGCACGCGCATGTGCACGTCGTCGCCCATCTGCACGCCCTGGGCGGCGATCGCGAACACGTCGATCGGCCCCATCCGCGCCACGATCTCCCTGAGCAGCGGACCGGCCACCGTACGGAGGAAGACGAGCCGCTCGACGGCCGCGGCCGACTCCCTGCCGAGCCAGGCCGTGTCGCCCGGCCCCTGACCCAGGGGGGCGAAGGCGCGCGTGCCGCCCGCGGGATCGTCCACCACCCAGACCGGCATGCTCGGCCCGAGCGCCGTCGCCAGCGGCACCACGGTGTCGTGCTCGTTGGCCGAGGCCGGCTCGACCTGCCCACCGGCCAGCAGCCGCTCGGCTCCGGCCAGGTCGGCGGCCCAGCCCTCCGCCACGACCGCGGCCCGCATCGACCGCCGCAGCGGATCGCACACCGCCTCCCAGGCGATCGGCGGCCCGGCGTGCAGGATCATGCGGTCGCCCATCCCGGGCACGACCTGCCCCGCCGGGCGGACGTCTACCGCGTAGGGAACCTCCCTGTCGAGCCTGCGCGCCACCTCGGCGTTCGCGCTGTCCAGATCGGCGGCGTACAGGCCGGTCAACGCCCGCACCAGCACCGGATCGCCGCCCGCCGGCGGCCCGGCGTCGACGTGGACCACCGTCGCGCCCTGCGCCGCCACCGCGTCGGCGAACACCCGCAGCCCCAGGTTGACGACCTCCATCGTGGCCACCTCCTCAGCGTCCGGCCAGGCGCGCGGCGCGGGCCAGGACCGCCTCCTCCGCCGCGCGGAGCGCCGCGCGGCGGGCCCCCGCCTCCTGGGACAGCTCGGCGGCCCGGTCGCGAACCCCTTCGATCATCGGCATCATGGCCGGCGGCGCGGCTCCGCCCAGAGCGGTGCGCGAGGCGACCAGCGCCTCGGGCGTGAGCCGCACCCGCAGCTCCGCGTCGTCGAGCGGCCAGGGACGACCCACGACCTCCCCGGCCGCGCGCGCGATCGCCGCGGCGTCCAGCGCCCCGCTCTGCCGTACGGCGTGCCGGACGACCCGGTGGGCGGTGCGGTAGTCGGCGCCGAAGCACCGCATGAGCAGTTCCGCCAGGTCGGTGGCCTGAGTGAACCCGAGGTCCAGGGCCTCGCGCATGCGTGCGGTGTCGGCCTCGAGCGTGCGGATCACTCCCGTGGTGAGGCGGGTGGCCCGGTGGGCGACGTCGAGGGCGCGCGGCAGCTCGCCGTACAGGTAGATGAGGTTGTCGCTGCGGGCCGACGGCGTCTTGACGACGGCGGTCAGGCCGGTCAGGCGGCCGAGCATGACGCCCGCCGTGCCGCGGATGACCGTGAGGGCGTACGGGTTGCGCTTCTGCGGCATGACGACGCTCGGCCGGCCGTACTCCTCGGCGAGCTCGACGAAGCCGAACTCGGCGCTGGCGAAGATCTCCAGGTCTTCGGCCAGCTTGTCCTGGGTGAGGAGAAGGCTGGTGGCCGCGGCCATGACGTGCGTGAACGGGTCGGTCTGCCACATGGCGTCGCGGGTGTGCGTGATCGCGCGGTCGAAACCGAGCGCCCGGGCGGTCGCGTCACGGTCGTCGAGGATGCTCGAGCCGTTGGCCGCCCCCGACCCGGCCGGGCCGGCGTTGACGTGGCCGAACTCGGCGAGCAGGCGGGCGGCGTCGCGCAGCGCGGGGTCGGCGAAGGAGAGCAGGTAGTGCCCGAACGTGGTCGGCTGGGCCTGCTGGAGGTAGGTGTAGTCGGGCATCAGGGTGGACAGGTGCCGTTCCGCCTGGCCGGCGAGGGTGGCGGCCAGGTCGGCGGCGGCGGTGACCAGTTCGAGGACCTGCCCGCGCACCCGGATGCGGAAGGCGGTGCGCACGGCCTCGCGCCGGGTCCGCCCGGCCCGCAGCCACCCCGCGTCGTCGCCGATCCGCTCGGTGAGGTGCCGTTCGCGGGAGATGTACGGCTCGCCCCTGCGGGGGTCGTAGCCGACGGCCTCGGCGGGCATCGTGGCCAGGTCGAGGAGCGCGCCCAGCAGCGGGCCGCGGACCCGCTCCGGCAGGATGCCCCGGTCGGCGAGCTCGACGCCGTGGGCCAGGTCGGCGAGACCCAGCGCGGCGTGCAGCCAGGGGGCGTCGGCCGCCTCCCAGGCATGGCCCGCCGCCACCAGTTCCTCCGCGGGCCCGCCGGTCATGTCGCCGCCCTCCCCAGCAGGTCGAGCGCGGCGGGAAGGCCACCGGTGTGCCAGAGCACGACGGGGGCGTGCGTGTCGGGCCGCAGCCGCGCCACGGCGGCCAGCGCCTTCGTGCCGTACTTGGCGTCGAACAGCACGCCGTCGGCGCGCAGGGCGGCCAGCATGATGGGCCCGTCCCGATCGCCCGCCGCCCCGGTGGCGTCGATCAGCTTCCAGTTCGTGACCGCTTCGTGGCCCATGCGGGCGACCAGGCCGAGGATCTCGTCCCGGATCCGGGGCAGCGGCCGGCTGACCGACACGCCGTAGACACGCCATCCGGCGCCGATGGCGGCCCTTCCGGCCAGCAACCCGGCGATCGACGCCCCCGATCCCACCGGCAGCACGACGGCCGCCTCGTCGAAGGGCAGCTGCGCGGCCAGTTCCTCGGCGGCACTGGCGAAGCCGAGCGCGCCGACCGGCGTGGCACCGCCGCGGGGGACGGCGTACGGGGCGCGCCCGTGCTCGCGCAGGTGCGCGGCGCGCTCCTCGATCAGCGTGTCGAGCGCGTCCCGGTCGGCGCCGGTGTAGTGCACCGTCGCCCCGGCGCACCGTGCCATCCGCACGGTGGCGGTCGGCTGCTCCCCTGCCGTCCCGGCGACCAGCACCTCGCAGTCCAGGCCGCAGACCGACGCCGCCAGCGCCGCCCCCGCGACGAAGTTGGACGCCGGCGACCCGCCTGTGACCAGCACGTCCGCCCCGCGTTCCAGGGCGTCGCCGAGCAGATACTCCAGGGCGCGCGCCTTGGCGCCGGCCAGCCCGAACCCGCACAGGTCGTCCCGCTTGAGGTACATGCCGGCCAGCCGCTGGAGCGGCGTCGGCAGCAGGGCCAGGGGCCGGCGCGGAGGGCTCATCGCGGCGCCTCCGGCGTGCCCCGGGCGACCACCGCGTCGACCATGGCCGCCGCGGTGGCGAGTTCCGGGCGCGCGGTCCAGCGAGCGAGGTCGGCCGGGTCGGCCACGCCGCTGGAGGCCAGCGCCGTCACCAGGTCGGCGTCCGCGCGCAGCGCCTCGTGCAGCAGGTCCTGGGCCCGGTGCTTGCCCAGCCGCCGCGACAGCTCGGCCAGGACGCGTTCCGACGCCCAGCCCGTCCTTGCGAGGTTGTCCGCCATGCGCCCGGCGTCGACGACGAGACCGTCGACGAGGTCGGCGGCCAGGGCGGCGGCCGTGCCCGCCGCGAGCGCGACGTCGGGCAGCGCCGCCCATTCCGCCTTCCAGGCGCGCCCGTCCCGCTCGTGGCCGCCGGCCATCCCTTCGACCAGGACGCTCGCCGCCGCCCTGGCGAGCCTGGCCAGGGTGTCGAGATGCTCGCTGGTCTCGGGGTTGCGCTTGTGCGGCATGGTGATGCTGCCGACGGTGGCCTCCGCCGTACGCTCCGACAGCTCCGCGATCTCGGCTCGCTGCAGCTCGTAGACCTCGTTCCCGATGCGGGCGAGCGTGGCCGCGACCATGCTCAGCACCGTCCCGAACTCCGCGACGCGGTCGCGCGCCGAGGTCCACGAGACGAGCGGATCGCGCAGCCCGAGCCTGGCGCAGAACCGCTCGCGCAGTTCCTGGCCGTGCGGTTCGAAGAAGCCCAGCACGCCGACCGCCCCGGCCAGCTGGCCCACCGACCACCGCCCCGCTCCCTCGGAGAGCCGGACGATGTGGCGTGCCACCTCGTCCGCCCAGGTCGCCGCCTTGAACCCGAAGGTGATCGGGGCGCCGGGCTGGCCGTGCGTGCGTCCGCTCATGACGGTGTCGCGGTGCCTGGCCGCCAGCCGCAGCAGCGACCCGTGCGTCCTGACCAGGTCGTCCTGGACGAGCCTGCCGACATCCCGCATCACCAGCCCGAACCAGGTGTCGGTGAGGTCCTGGACGGTGGCTCCGTAGTAGACGTACTCCCGCGCGGGCTCGGGCAGCAGCCGCTGCAGCCCGCGGATGAGTCCCAGTGTGGAGTGCGAGGTCCGCCGGGTCTCGGCGGCGACGAACGCCAGGTCGAGGCGCTCCGCCCGGGCGTGTTCGGCGATCTGCCCGGCCGCCTGCGCCGGGATCAGGCCGAGCTCGGCCTGCGCGGCGGCCAGCGCCGCCAGGATGTCCAGCCAGGTCTGCAGCCGCTGGTCGAAGACGGCCCGGAGCCGCGGCGTGCTCCACAGGTGGGCGTACTCCGGCGATTCGGTCAGACGGGTTGCCATGACGGCTCCCACCCCCGCGCCACGTGCTCCAGCGCCGCGCGCACCTGACCGAGCGTGGCGCCCCAGGGCACGACGACCAGCCCGTCCGACCGCTCGATCCGGTCCTCGAGCAGGCAGCACTTGGCCAGCGCCGGGACGCCGGGGTCGCCGGCGCGCGCCCTGGGACAGATGTCGACCGTGGCCGCCGCGGGCTCGCCGTAGAACCACTGGTGGATCTCGCGCGACCTGGCGCAGCCGAGCAGGGTCCACTTCGCGAGGTCGGGCCGCCGGTCCAGGTACGCGGTCGGCGTGCCGGCGACCGTCACGCCGGACCCGCCGCACGGCAGCAGGTACCGCTCGGCCGGGGCCCGCGCCGCGAGCTCCTCGAAGGCGACCGTGTCGGCCACCGGCACGATCGGCGGCAGGTCCTCCGCCACCTCGAGCAGGCGCCGCACCTGGTCGAGCAGCTTGGGCGGCTCCGGCGGAACGATCTCCCGTACGGCCAGCCGCAACGGGACGGGGTTCACGATGAAGCTGACGTGCGCGTACCTGCCCTCGACCACCACGGCCCGCGCGCCCGGTGCCCGCGCCAGCGCGACCCGCGCCAGCGTGGACGGCACCGCCGTATCGGCCTCCGGAGCCACGACGTAGGCGCACTCCTCCGGCGCCGCGAGCACCTCGACCCTCGTGACGGGCGAGAAGAGGGGTTCGTCCGACTCCTTCTCGACCCGCAGCAGCGCCGTGCCGCCCCGGGCGTCGCGGACCACCAGGAAGCGCGTGCGCCGGTATGCCTCCCGGCCGAGGAAGAACCGCTCGTCCAGCCTGTCGACCTGGGCCACGGAGACGCCCCGGTAGGCGCTCGGGACCATGTTGGGGGTCCCGTCGGACGTCGCGTGGGGGCTCCCGTCGGTCGTCTCGTGGGGCGTCATGGCAGGCGTCACGGCGGGTGTCAGGTGACGGAGAGCGCGGCGGTGTCCGCCCGCAGCCCCCGCCGCAGGGTGGCCAGCGGGAGCACGTCGTCGGGCGCGATGTTGGCGAGGTTGACCCCGGGGCCGAACCGGTTGATCAGCCACGCCTGCTGCGCCATGCGGGGCGCCTCGAACATCACCCGCTCGACACCGGCGGCGCCGACCGCGGCCTCGACGATGTCCTGCCGGGGACGGCCCGAGCCGTCGTAGATGCCGACCGTGCCGCTCTCCCGGCCCTCGGTGATCACCCACGTGGCACCGGCGGCCAGGTCCTCGGCGATCTCCTCCTGCCATTCGGCGGCCGACGCGGCGGCCCCGGCGTCCTTGCGGCCCGTCTCGGCGAACACGGTGAAGGCCTGGCAGGCGGTCTTGATGAGCTCGCGCTTGTCGTCCAGGCTCATCTCGACGACCCCGCGGGAGACCTCCACGGCGTCGAGCCCGGCACGCTCGGCCCAGGCCAGGCACTCCTCCGCCCTGCCCTGGGCCCAGGCGATCTCGAGCAGGGTGCCGCCGAGGCAGCTGACGACCCGGTGCTCGCGCAGCAGCCGCAGCTTCCGGTCGAGGCCGCGATCGAGGTAGGCGATGCCCCAGCCGAACTTCCAGACGTCGACGTGCTCGCCGGTGAACTCCAGCAGACCGGCAACGGCATCGGGGGCCAGGCCCCTGTCCAGGACGTGGGTACGGCCCGCCACGGTGGGTAGCTCGAGAAAACCAGGTCCCACGTTGTCTATGTTACGATTTGCGTTTACTTTCCGACAAGAGGCGGCCCGTTCCGGCAAGAGGTGGCCCGTCATGGCCGAGCTCGACGACGTCATCGCGGCAGTGGCGACAAGCCCGGCCATCCACGCCAAACGTGCGATCGGGCTGGTGTCCGAGGTGCTGGGCGCCTCCGGCTGGGTGGACGGGCCCGGCGACGACGGCGCCGCCGTCGACGTGAACGGCCGCACGGTCATCGCCTGCGGCGAGGCGCTGTGGCCGCCGTTCGTCCGCGCCGACCCCCACGGCGCGGGTGTGGCGGCCGTGCTGACCAACGTCAACGACGTGGCCGCGATGGGCGGGCTGCCCCTGGGGATCGTGGACACGATCGTCGCGGACGAGACCACCGCGCGCACGGCCCTGGAGGGCATGCGCTACGCCGCGCGCCTGTACGACGTCCCGATCGTCGGCGGCCATCTCACGATCTCCGCCGAGGCCGCCCCGTCGATCTCCGCCTTCGCCGTCGGCTCCGCGGACGCCCTGCTCTCCGCCACGCGCGTCCGGGCCGGCCAGGACCTGGTCGTGGCCGCCTGCACCGAGGGTGTGGTGCGGGAGGACTTCCCGTTCTTCCCCTCCTTCGACGAGCGCGGCCAGGAACTCGCCGGCGACGTCCGGCTCCTGGCCGGCATCGCGCGCGAGGGCCTGGCAGCGGCGGCCAAGGACATCAGCATGGCCGGGCTGGTCGGCTCCCTCGCGATGCTCCTCGAATGGGGCGGGTTCGGCGCGGACGTGAGCCTGGAGGCGCTCCCCGCGCCCCGCGGCGTGCCGCTGGCGTGGTGGTGCACGTGCTTTCCCTGCTACGGCTTCCTGCTGACCTGCGAGCCCGGCCGGACCGACGCCTGCGTGCGCGCCTTCACCTCCCGCGGCCTGTCCGCCGCCAGGGTCGGCGCCGTCGACGCGACGGGCGTGATCAGCCTCACGGCGGGCGGGCGCCGCCTCCCGGCCTTCGACCTGAACAAGGATCGCGTGACCGGCCTCCGGACGGCCTCCCCCGAACCGGGCCGGGACCCCAGAACACCCTCCGCCGAACCGGGCTGACCTCAGGACGAACTTCCCCGAACCGGGCCGGGATCCCAGGACGCCGTCCCCCGAACCGGGCTGACCACAGGACGAACTCTCCCGGGCCGGCCCGGGACCCCAGGCGAACTCCTCCGGGCCGGGCCGGGGTCTCCGGGCGAGCCCGCCCGCGCCCGGAACAGCACGGTCCTAAACTGGGCCTCACCGGGCACGGGGCACCTGCGCGGTCTTCCTCGCCCGGCGGCTCTGGCGCCGTCCGACCCGGACGCGTGCGCGGGCGGGGGGTGCCTGGTGGACATGCCGGCGATCTTGATCGTCACCGCGGCGATCTTCCTGTGGGGCGTCGTGTCGGCCCGCCTCCAGCGCGCTGATCTCACCGCGCCGATCGTCTTCGTCGCGATCGGCTGGCTGTTCGCCGCCGTCGGCCTGGTCGCCCCGCCGATCGAGGCCGCACGGATGTTCAAGCCCCTGGTCGAGTTCACCCTGGTGTGGGTGCTGTTCTCCGACGCGGCCGGCGTCCCCCTCGCGCAGGTGCGTCGCGACCTCGGCCGGTATCTGCGCCTGCTGGCGGTCGGGCTGCCGCTGTCCATCCTCGCCGGCTGGGCGCTGGCGAACTGGTTCTTCCCCGGCCTTGGCATCTGGCTCGCCCTCCTGGTGGGCGCCGCCCTGGCGCCGACCGACGCCGCCCTGGGGCTGCCGGTCGTCACCAACCCGGCCGTGCCGGTGGACGTCCGCCGGCTGATCACCGTCGAGAGCGGCCTCAACGACGGCATGGTCACGCCCGTGGTCATGTTCGCGATCGCCGGCGCGGCGTCGGCGGAGGGCGTCGAAGGCGCGCCCGGCCTGTGGGGGGCGCTCGCCGAGCTGGGCGTCGGACTGGCCGTGGGTGCCGGCGTGGGCCTGGCCGGCGGCTGGGCGCTGCGGTGGACGCGACGCCGGGGATGGGCCGCCGAGGACTTCGCCGGCATCGCCGTGCTCGCCCTGGCACTGGTCGCCTACGCCGCCTCCCTCGTGGTCCACGGCAACGGGTTCGTCGCGGCCTTCTGCGCGGGTCTCGCCTTCGGCGCGGTGGCGGGCCGGCGCGGCCCCGAGGAGCTGGTGTTCGTCGAGCAGACCAGCAGCCTGGTGTCCCTGCTGGTCTGGCTGGCGTTCGGCGCGTTCGCCGTGCCGACCATGATCGACCGTGCCGACCTCGTCCTCGTGGCGTACGCGATCGCGAGCCTCACGCTCGTGCGGATGGTGCCCGTCGCCCTGGCCTGCGCCGGCTCCGGCCTCGACCGCAACACCGTGCTGTTCGTCGGCTGGTTCGGCCCGCGGGGGCTCGCCTCGCTGGTCTTCGCGCTCCTCGCCGTCGAGGAGCTCGGGCCCGCCGCCGACCAGGCCGTCGCCATCATCGGAGGGACGGTGCTCATGAGCGTCCTGGTGCACGGCCTCAGCGCCGGACCGCTGGCGTCGCGGTACTCCAGAGCCCTCACACGCGGAGGCGACGGACCGGCGCCGGAGGAGAGGCAAGTCCTGGGCTGACCCGCGACCCCGACCGGCCGCCTCCTACCGCGTGCCCGGCACGACGCCGCACGCGCCCCTCTGCCCGCGCCCGCGCACGCCCGGCCCCCAGGGCTGGTCGGCACGACCGGACACCCGGCAGCCGGCCCTGGTCGGCACGACCGGACGCCCGACCGCCGAGCCTGGTCGGCACGACCGGACACCCGACCGCCGGCCCTGGTCGGCACGGCTGGCGGGCGGCGCCCCGTCAGGCACGCGTAGGGATTCGCGGATCGTCCGTCAACATCCCGTAGCGGCGGCACCCGCCATCCGCGCCGCGCCGGATAGTGGGAGTGATCCCACACCAGGAGGAGACCGTGACGGTGCGGAACCCCGAGCGCAGCCGACCCCCGGATACGCGGGCATCGCTGGGACGTGGCATGGAGCAGTTCCACCACCCCCGGCCGGTCTGCACCGGCTACCACGACCAGCTCCGGCCGACGCCGGAACGGCAGTTCCTGATGACCGGGCTGAGCGGAACCGTGCTGGAGATCGGGGCGGGCGACGGGGTGAAGCTGGCCTGCTACCCGCCGAGCGTCGACGAGATCATCCTGGTGGAGCCGGACGCCTTCCTCCGCGCCGCGGCGGCCCGGACGGCGGCCCCCGTACCGGTGCTCATCCTGGACGGTGACCTGGACCGGCTGCCCGTCCCCGACGCCTCCTGCGACAGCGTCGTCTGCTCGCTGGTCCTGTGCTGCGCGTCCCGTCCGGAGCGAACCCTCGCGGAGATCAGGCGGGTGCTGCGCCCGGGCGGACAGCTGCGCTTCTACGAGCACCAGCGGTCGGCCAGCCCGATCCTGGCGTTCGCCGAGGGCCCGGCCACGCCCCTCTGGTCACGCGCGGCCGGTGGCTGCCATCCCGCCCGCGACACGTGAGCACCGTCGACGGGGCAGGTTTCGTCATCGAGCGGCTGGACCGCTTCACCTTCCGCCGCGTCTGCCACGTGCTCGGAAGCACCCGCCCACGCCGGTGACGGGCTGGATGCCCGCGCAGTGACGAGCTGGACGCCCGCGCAGGTGACGGGCGCATTGCCCGCGCCGGTGACGAGCTGGACGCTCGCGCCGGTGACGGACTCGATGCCCGCGGCGATGCGGCCCGCGGCCGAGCACGGCCGCCAAGCAGGCACTGTTAAGTTTCTTTGCAAAGATCTTGATTGCCTGCTTGACATGCCAGGCCCTCCCCACTGAAATATCACATATCCGTAACGCGTGCTATGCGCCTCGCCCATGCCTGGCGTATCCGCGCCGATGTCAGTGGTTCCGCTGAATCTACCGCTGCCCGGCGCCTGCACCGAACCGCAACCCAGGCGGCCACGGCCGCCCCCTTCGGCGCCTGCGAAGCACGACCGAAGACGAATGGAGGCTCACCCATGACAACGACGCCAGGAATGGATCGCATCAGCATCGCCGGTCGTCGCCGTACGGGTGATCCTCGTCCTGACCTCACGGGCCTGCGGGTCGTCTATCGCGCCATGCGCGAGGATCTGCACAGGCTCACCGATCTCGTCACGGAACTGAAGGACGGCAGAGCGGCGATCCCGGCGGAGCGGGCTGTCGCGATCCACGAGTACATCGCGATCCTCACCGAGGAGATCGCCCGGTTCCACGACTACGAGTCCGGCAGCCTGTGGCCGGTCGTCGCCACGTCTGCGGGCGGGGCCATCAGCCTGGAGCCGTACCTCGCCCACCAGGTGGCGCTGGCCCCGCTGCTGGAGGAGGCGCGGGCGGCCGCGGCGAGGTTCGCGCACTCCCCCGCCGCGGGTGTGGCGCCGCTCGCCTCGGTCCTCAGGGTGCTCGGCGACCGGATCGAGGAGCACACGCTGCACAAGGAGCAGGACATCCTGCCGGTCATCGCGACCTACGTCTCCGTGGCCGACTACCGGATCCCGGGCAATCGCTGGCGGGAGGGCATCAGCCGGCGCCGGCTCAACTGGATCTCCTCCTGGGCCGAACGCTTCGCGACGGCGCAGGAGCGACGCCACCTCCACCAGACGGCCGGCGCCGTGAGCACCCAGCTCATCCCGGCGGTGCTGCGCCGGCGCGCCTTCAACGCCCTCGAACGCCGCGTCTTCGGCACGCGGGCGGAGGGCCCGCCCCGGCCGTCGCGGATCTGACAGCTCACGACGGCCCGTTCGATCAGGACTGCCCCAGGACCGCCGCCGACCGGATGACGCCGATCGGGTGTCTCCCCGCGGCCTGGTGGCCGGCCGGTGCCCGGAACGGATCCGTTGTCGGCGCGGCGGGGCGGAGGATGCCCGCCAGGTCGGCCACGCGCCCGTTCCGCCGGCGTGCCGGGTCCGCGCGCGCGTGCTAAGGTGTCGATCACTGATGTCAGGTACCGGATGAAGGGGAGGTGAGGTTTGATGACCGCGGTGAAGACCGCTGCGCTGCGCAGCGCCCGGACAATCCTCACGTCCCGGGCCCCGGTCTGACCCATTCCTGCCCTCCTGCCGTGAGCCGTCCGGCTCGTTCAGGCGGGTGACACCTGAGTCGCGCCGGGGTCCCTTCCCGCAAGGTGTCTCACGTTGACTTCTTCTTTCTCGAACTCATCCACCCTGTCCCGGTACGGCTGGACGCGAGCGCTCGACGATGCCTTCGCCGGCCACCGCGAGGCAGGCCTGGTTCCCGCGCGGATCCTGCGCGTGCATCGCGGCTCGTGCGACGCGATCGCCGAGCACGGCCTGGTCCGAGCCACGATCCCGGCGTCCAGGTCCGCAGATCCCCTGGACGCGCCGTGCACCGGCGACTGGGCCGCGCTGCGCCCCGACCGGGATCCCGAACTGGTGGCGCTGCTTGCGCGGCGCAGTTCGGTCGTGCGCGCGTCGGCGGCCCGTTCCTCCCACGGGCAGGTGCTGGCCGCCAACGTCGACACCGTCGTCGTCGCGGTCTCCCTGGCCGCCCCGTTGAACGCCGCCCGCCTGGAGCGGTTCCTCGCTCTGGGCTGGGCCGGCGGCGCCCGGCCGGTGATCGCCCTGACCAAGGCCGATCTCGCCGCGGACGCCGCCGCCGTGGAGAGCGAGGTCCGCTCGCTCGCGCCCGGCGTGGACATCGTGGTGACCAGCGTGGCCACCGGCCAGGGGATGGATGTCCTGGCCGCGCTGCTGGGCGAGGGCACCACGGTGCTGCTCGGGCCCTCCGGGGTCGGCAAGTCCAGCATCGGCAACGCCCTGCTGGGCGAGGAACTGCTGGCCACCGGCGCGGTGCGCGCGCAGGACGGCAAGGGCCGCCACACCACCGTCCGCCGCGAGCTGGTCCCCCTTCGGGCTGGCGGCGTGCTCATCGACACCCCGGGCCTGCGCGCGGTGAGCCTCCATGACGCGGCCGACGGCCTCGAGCAGGTCTTCGCCGAGATCGAACGGCTCGCCGAGTCCTGCCGCTTCGGCGACTGCGCCCACGACACCGAGCCAGGCTGCGCCGTACAGGCCGCCATCCGGGCGGGCGAGCTGGCCGAGCGCCGCCTGGACGGCTACCGCAAGCTGCAACGGGAGGCCGCCTGGGAGGCCGCGCGCACCGACGCGAGGCTCCGCGGCGACCGCGTCAACCGGCAGAAGGCCATCACCAGCCATCTGCGCGCGACCTACAAGTTCAGGGACCAGCAGCTGTGAACGGCGACGGCATCGTCCCGCCGCTTCCCCCGACTCACACCGAAACGGATACCACCGCCATGACCATCACCTGGTTCACCCGCTCCGAGACCGGCGCCGACCTCGGCCCGATCCGCGAGGTCAACCTCGCCGCCTTCCCCACCCCGCAGGAGGCCGACCTGGTCGAGGCGCTGCGCGCCGACCAGGGGGCCTGGATTCCCGGCCTGTCGTGGGTGGCGGAGGAGCCCGGCGGCGACGTCGCCGCGTTCGCGCTGCTCACCCGCTGCCACGTCGGCGACTCCCCCGCGCTCACCCTGGGCCCGTGCGCCGTACGGCCGGAACACCAGCGGCGGGGCGCCGGGTCCGCGGCCATCCGCGCGGCCCTGCAGGCCGCCCGCGAGCAGGGTGAGAGCCTCGTGCTCGTGCTCGGCCACGCCGAGTACTACCCGCGCTTCGGTTTCGTCCCGGCCTCCCGGTACGGCATCCGCCCGCCCTTCGACGTCGAGGACCGGTACATGATGGCGCTCGTCCTCGACGCCGCCCGGCCCGTGCCGGCCGGCACCATCAGGTATCCGGCCGCGTTCGGGGTCTGATCATGATCGCCTCGCGCACGTGCCCTGCCCTGGGCCCGTGCGCGGGGTGGCACCGTCTATATGCCTTGACGGGTGTCCGCGCTCGACGCGTGGCTCGAGCCGTACCGGAAGCTGTGGAACTCCGACCTCGACGCCCTGGGCAGCCGCCTCGACGCGACGGCCGGCCCGCGGCACGCCGACCCCGCGGAGGACTGAGCCACCATGACCGAAGCCACCGGATGCTGGACGGCCGCGGCCCGGGGCGGGCGCCACGAGGGCGCGCACACGGGCATGACACCGCCCTGGAAGGTCTACTACGACGGATATGTCGCGGCCGGCGTCCCGTCAGGGGCGCCCGTCCCCAGCCTGGACGACGCCGGCTGACCTGGGCGCGCGGCGCGGCTCCCCACCGGTGCGGGCCGGTCGTAGGAGCGTGCTCCCAGCCGCTGATCGTGCGGGCGCAGGAGGTCGCCCGGCGTCCGCGGGCGCAGCCTGGAGGGGTGAGAATCCTTCTTGCCGCCGCGCTGCTGTGGCCCGCACCGCCCCCGGCCGCCCCGCCTGACCTGCATCCGTGCGCCGCCGCGAGCACCCGATGCGAGGGCGAGATCTCCGTCCCGCTGAACTGGAGCGACCCGGGAGGCGAGCGGATCCGGGTGGCGTTCGCCTGGCTTCCGGCCGCGCGGGCCAAGGGCACCGTCCTCGCCGACCCCGGCGGCCCGCTGCCCGCTCTGCCGGCGTTACCGATCATCGAGGAGACGCTCGGTCCGGTGCTGCGCGACCACAACCTCCTGGTGGTCGAGCCGCGCGGGCAGGGCAGATCCAGCCCGCTGCGGTGCCAGGGGCTCGACCTCGCCCGGCCGTCCACCGTCGCGTCGTGCGCGGCCCAGCTCGGCCCGCGCGCGCAGTACTTCGCCACCGACCAGGCCGTGTCGGACCTCGACGCCGTACGGCAGGCGCTCGGCGTGCCGAAGGTGAGCTTCTACGGAAACTCCTACGGCACGCTGTTCGCCCAGGCCTACGCCGCCCGCTTCCCCGACCGCACGGCCGCGGTGTTCCTCGACAGCGTCGTCACCCCGTCCCCGGCGGGCCACGCGACCTGGCCGATCAGGTTCCGCCTGGACAACCTGGACCTGGTGTGCCGGTCGTCGTCCGCGTGCGCGCGGCTGCCCGGCGAGGCCGGCCGGACGTTCGCCCGCCTGGTGAAGCGGGTCCGCGCGCACCCCGACCCCGAGCTTCCCATGCGTGCCCTCGTCGCCTTGAGCCGGTCGCCGCAGGAGGCGACCGTCGGACGCGAGCTGGCCGCCGCGACCGTCTCCTACCTGCGCGGCGATCGGGCGCCCCTGCACCGGCTGGCCGAGGTCGTCAGGGCGATGCCCATGCCGCCGACCGCGGGAGCCGAGTGGGCCGGCTACGTCGCCTATCTCTGCAACGACGGCGCCTTCGCCTTCGACCGGACGGCCGGCGCGGCGCGGCGGGCCGCGCAGCTGGCCGCCTACCACGCCGGCGAGCGGCCGACCTACCCGTTCACGCTGGCCGAGCTCGGGGGCATGACGCCCGCCCACCTGTGCGTCGACTGGCCCACCCCGCGCGACGAGCCGCCCGTGCCACCGGCCGCCGCCTTCCCCGCCGTCCCCGCGCTGGCGGTCGCCGGCGACTTCGACACGCACGGTCCCGCCGAGGTCTCCCCGGTGATCAGGCGCTTCCCGCGCGGCACCCTGCTGCCCGTCCGCTACGGCGCGCACAGCATGGCCTGGAGCGAGGGCTGCGCCCGTACCATCCTGCGCGCCTTCCTGTCCGACCCCGGCCGAGCGCCGGCCGTCACCGGGTGCGACCTGGCGAACTACACCGCCATCGGGTCCTTCCCGCTGTCCGGCGCGGACGTGAAGCCCATGCCCGCCCGCACCCTCCCGGCGCGGGACCGGCGGCCGGCCGCCGTCGGCTACGCCACCGCGGCCGACGTCCTGTCACGCCGCAACCCGCTGTCCTTCCTCCACGCCGGTCTCACCGAGCAGGCGGGGCTGCGCGGCGGCCGTGTCACGTTCGCCGGCGACGGCCGCGTCATCCGCCTCGACCAGGTGCGTTACACCGCCGACGGCGCCGTGAGCGGCACGCTGACGCTGGGCGAGACCGTGAGCGCCGACCTGACCGTGGACGGGCGGGCGGTGAAACTGTCGTGGAAGCCTTTCCAGGCCACCGAGCGGACGGCGATCAGCGGCTCCGTGGACGGTCTGCCGTTCACCTCCCTCTCCTGAGAAGCCGGGTGGAAGTGGCCTCACGCCTTGAAATTAGAGCATTTCTCCAGAAAAATGCTCTGGCATGACGTCCACAGTGGTGGTGACCGGCGGCAACCGGGGCATCGGGTACGCGGTGTGCGAGCGGCTGGCGGCCGACGGGTTCAAGGTGCTGCTGGTCGCCAGGGATCCGGAGCGCGGCGCGCAGGCCGCGGCGGGCATCAGGGGCGATGTGGAGTGCGTGTCCGGCGACCTCACGACGGTCGCGTCCGTGCGGTCGCTGGCCGAGGAACTGCGCGCCCGATGCTCGCGCGTCGACGTGCTCGTGCACAACGCCGGGCTGTGGCCCAGCCGTCGCACGCTGACCGGCGACGGCCTGGAGGAGTCGTTCGCGGTCAACCACCTGGCCCCGTTCCTGCTCAACCACCTGCTCGAGGACAGGCTCGGCCGCGTGGTCCAGGTCAGCGCGGGACTCTACGTCAAGGGCAAGGCCGAGGTGGGCCGCACCTCCGTGGGCGCCGGCTTCCACCCGATCCGCACCTACGCCGACACCAAGCTGTGCAACGTGCTGATGCTGCCGCTGTTCGCCGAGCGCTGGCGCGAGTCCGGCATCACGATCGACGCCGTGCATCCCGGCGTGATCCGTACCGGTCTCGGCGACCGGCACGGACCCCTCGGATGGCTGCTCAAGCTCGCCAAACGCCGGTGGGCCACGCCCGAGGAGGGCGCCGCCCCCGTCGTACGGCTGGCGCGCGCGAGCGGCACCGGCCGCTACTTCAACCTGGCCGAGGAGATCCCGCTGCAGGGTCCGGCGCTGGACGGCGAGCTGGCCGAAGGTCTGTGGAAGGAGGCCGAGGCGCTAACGTCGGCGGGGTGACCAGGCACAGGCGCAGCGAGGAGACGGTCCGGCGGCTGCTCGACACGGCGCTCGAGGTCCACCCGGGCGACTTCACCCTGCGGGCCGTGACCACGCGCAGCGGCGTGAGCATGGGCAGCCTCTACCACCACTTCGGCAGCCTGGAGGGGCTGGCGGCGGCGCTGTACAGCCGGTGCATGGACGACCTCCTCGACACCCTGATCGCCGCCGTCGAGCAGTCCGCGAGCGCCCGCGACGGTGTACGGCAGGCGGTGCTGGCCTACCTGGGGTTCACCGCCGGCCACCCCGACAAGGCCCGCTTCATCCACGCCGCGCCGTACGCGATCGACCTCGGCCCGCACGCCGAGCGGATCGCGGCAGGCAAGGCGGCGCGCCTGAACAGGCTGGTCGCCTGGATACGCCCCCACATGGACGCGGGCACGGTCGCGAGCCTGCCGATGGCGCAGGTGGAGATGCTCCTGATCGGGCCGGTGGCCGAGGTGACCAGGCGGTGGCTGGCCGGCGCCCCGGAGATCGACCTGGCCGAGTCGGCCCGGCTGCTGCCCGACCGGATCTGGGCGTCGCTGCGCGCCGGGAGCGACACCAGTCGGCGCTGACGGCCGTTCAGATCGTCACCTCGGCCGGTGTCGTCGCGGGGTTCGGCGGAGTTCAGCGGGGTTCAGCGGGGTTCAGCGGGGTTCAGCGGTGAAAGCGCCAACGGGTCGCGCCGTGAGGCTCGGCGGTGGCGACCCCGATGGCGGTCTCGACCGCGAAACGGTAGACGTACCAGGGCGGCGGCCCCGCGCTCGGCGCGCTGTAGGGAGCGGTCAACGCCTCGCCCTCCACTTCGGCGGGCCACCCGCCCGCGCGGTAGCCGCCGGCGACCTTTTCCAGCGTCGCGCTGTCGGTGACCCTGGCCGCCTCACCGTCGAGGACCAGGTCGAGGCCCTCGAGCCGGACGGAGATCGTGCAGGCCGGGTTGGCCGCCAGATTGCGCGACTTGCGGGTGCCGGGTCCGCTGGTGAAGTAGATGTCCTCGTCGAGCCACAGGGCGCCGATCCCCGCGGAGTGGGGGCGGCCTTCGGGCCTGGTCGTCGCGAGGAACGCCGGGGTACCCATCTTGGGCAGGTCGGCCTCGAGGCGCTCGCGGGCCCTGCTCCAGGGCAGCGGCTTGTCGCCGTAGCGGTCGAGGTTGGCGGTCTCGATGGGCTCGCGGTGGGTCATCTCGTCCCTCCAGGTTCATCGCGGCCTTCCTCTTGGACTACCGCGTTTCCTCTTGGACTACCGCGCGACCGGAACTCATCCGTCGCACTGGTCCCACCATGACATGCCCGCTCGTCCACCGTACGGCCGGCGCGAGTTCGTTCCCTCGCACCCGTTGAAACACCATGTTTGCCATGGTGAGAGGGGGTACTCCTCGCGGAAACGGGGTGAGGAGGCGACGGTGACGCAGAGCAGCGGATTGCCCGCCACGGAACACCGGTCCCAGGTGAGAAAGGCCGCCACGGCCAGCGTCGTGGGCACCGCCATCGAATGGTACGACTTCTTCCTGTACGGCACGGCCGCGGCGACGGTCTTCGCCGACGTCTTCTTCCCGAAGTCCACCCCCTACGCCGGTACCCTGTCCGCCTTCGCCACCTACGCGGTGGGTTTCGTCGCCAGGCCGGTCGGTGCCGCGATCTTCGGACACTGGGGTGACCGGATCGGCCGCAAGGCCACGCTGATCATCACCCTGGTCATGATGGGCGTGTCCAGCGCGCTGATCGGGGTGCTGCCCGGCACCAACAGCATCGGGGTGATCGCACCCATCCTGCTCGTCGTGCTCCGCATCCTGCAGGGTATCGCGGTCGGCGGCGAATGGAGCGGCTCGGTGCTGTTGTCGATGGAGTGGGGCAACCAGCGCAGGCGTGGCCTGATGGCCAGTTGGCCGCAGATCGGCGTGCCCATCGGCCTCATCCTCGGCACCGGGGCGATGTCGCTGTTCGCGGCCGCCGCGGGTCCCGCCTTCAAGGACTGGGGCTGGCGCGTGCCGTTCCTGCTCAGCCTGGTGCTGGTCGCCGTGGGCCTGTGGGTGCGGCTGCGGGTTCTGGAGACTCCGATCTTCGCCCAGCTGCTCGAGAAGCGGCAGGTCGCCAAGCTGCCCGTCGTCGAGGTGCTCAAGAGGCACCCGAAGGAGGTCATCCTGAGCGCGTTGCTGCGGGTTTCGGAGCAGATGCCGTTCTACCTCTACACGACGTTCGTCATCACCTACATCACCGCCGAGCAGATCGGGATGAGCAAAACGTTCGCGTTCGCCGCGGTCACCTGCGCGGCGACCGTCGAGCTCGTCGCCATCCCGTACTTCGGGCATCTCAGCGACCGCGTCGGCCGCCGTCGCGTCTACGCGCTCGGCGCCATCGTGCTGGCGGTGATCGCCTTCCCCTACTACGCGCTGCTCAACACCGCCAACGCGACGGTGATCCTGCTGACGGTCATGATCGTGCAGCTCCAGCACTCCATGGAGTACGGCCCGCAGGCCTCCCTGATCGCCGAGAGCTTCCCCACCGGACTGCGCTACGGCGGAGCCGGGCTGGGCTACCAGCTCGCCTCGATCATCGCGGGCGGCCCGGCACCGCTGATCGCCACCTGGCTGCTGCATGACTACGGCTGGCAGGCGATCTCCATTTTCATGATCATCGGTGCGGTCATCGGCCTCGCCGCCACCCTGGCCCTGCCCGACCGTTCCAAGATCGACATCTCCGACGATCGCGCCTACGGCGTCAGCCACGCGTGATCCGAGGTCCGCCCGGTGCGGTCCGGGTGCCGCCGTGTCGCCGTGTCGCCGGCCCGGCGTGGTTCGGCTTCGGGTACCCGGGGGCCGGGCCGGCCGGTCCAGGCGGGCGCGGCACACCCGCCGAACCCTGGAGATCTCTTCTCCCGTCGCGCGGATGGACGACCTGAGCGTTGGCGCGGCTTTCGTCGCGGCGGCCGCCGGCGGGCCAAGGACCCGCCGGCGACGCGAGCGGTCGTCAGGCCGGACGCCCCGCGGGTCAACGTCGAGGGGCTTTGCCCGCGGCCTTGGTCCTGGTGACGATGGCGCCGAACAGGGCGAGGCCGCTGATCACGATGCGCGGCGCGCCCGGCTTGCCGCGCCGGGTACCGCGCTTGCCGAACAGGCCGAACAGGCCGAAACCTCTGACCTTGACCTCGATGTCGTCGGGGATGACGATCTCGGTGCCGCCCCACAGGGCCAGGGCGTTGATCCGGGTCTCGTGGGCGGTGAAGACGGCCTCGGTCAGGTCGATCACGCCGCCGCCGAACATCGACAACACGGAGAAGGTGCGCGGGACCACCCACTGCCCCTCGTGCTCGAACCCGCCGAACACGCCCAGCGCGACGCGGGAGGTGGGCTGCTGGTCCACCACGAGCAGGTCGGTGCGGCCGGGTTCGGGCAGATCGCGGCTCACGCGTTCGAGCTCGGCGTGGGTCTTGGCCGTGTAGACCTGGGTGAGCCGCTGGTCCAGCTCGGCCAGGTCGATCCGGCCCTCGGCGGCGGCCACCCGCACGCGGTCGGCGGCGCGGTCGCGCTCGTGGTCGGAGGCCCGCACCTGCTGGTCCTCCGTGCGCCCGGGATGCTCCGTCATCTTCAGTCCTGTCATGTCCGATCCGCGCCTCGACCCACGCGAGGGCGCCGCCCGGTTCGGGGCGGCTGGGGACATCTTATTAGCCAACTGGAGAATAAGGCGGACCGGCCGGGTCAGTCGGCGGGCTCGAGCCCCGATTCCTCGACCATGTGCGCCGCCAGCATCGCGGTGAGCTGGGCCCGGAACTCCCTCTCGTGCGCCGGGTCGTCCGGGTCGTGCCCCATGCCGGCCAGCCACGATCGCTTGCCGATCGCGAAGCCGTACGCCGCGGACACGCCCATCAGCGCCACCGCCTCGACGCGTGCCCGGCTCGGCGCCAGCCGTCCGGCCAGCGCGGAGCGGATGCCCGCCTCGATCGCGTCGATGAGCTGTCGCAGGTCCGGCCGTACGGCCCCCTGGTAGTCGGCGTGCATCTCGGCCCAGACGAACAACCGCAGGTAACGCTCGTCCGCCAGGGTGTCGAAGAGCACGCCCATGATCCCCGCCGCGGTGGGCACTCCTTCTTCGGCTCGGATGCGCTCGTGTATCCGCTGCTGGATGCGCGCCTCCTCGGCCATCAGCACCTCGCGGACGAGCGCGGCGTAGGTGCCGAAGTAGTGGGTCACCAGCCCATGGGCCACCCCGGCGGCCTCGGCGACCTGTCTCAGCCTGACGTTGTCGGGGCCCCGCTCCTCGATCAGCCCGGCGGCCGCCGCCAGCAGTTCCGCACGCGCTTCCTCGGGGGCTCTCCTGCGCCGTCTGGGCTTCACACCCCCACCCTATTGGCCGGCGTCCGACAGCCCGACCGGCCGACGCACCCGGCTGCGCCTGCGGCGCGCGGGCACGAGGCGAGGACGGGCGCCCGAACCGGCCGGCGGCCCGGCTCAGCGGATCCTCCTCGAACAGCGGCCCACCCGGGCCCGGGCCGGCGTCGAGCCGGACACGCGTCTCGCGGCGGTCGCGGTCCCGCTCAGGAGGCCACCGGCAGCCCGGCGTTCCGCCATTCGGGCAGGCCGTCCTCGAGCGTCCTGGCGTCGTACCCGAACCCGCGAAGCCGGCGCACCGCGTCAGGGGCCATCACGCAGAAGCGTCCTCGGCAGTAGGCCACGATCGTCTTCTCCCGCGGCAGCTCGGACAGCCGGGTGGCGACCTGGTCGTGCGGGATCGACAGCGCGCCCGGGATGTGTCCCGCCGCGAACTCGGTCTCCGGGCGGACGTCGATGACGACGACCTCGCCCGTCTCCAGCATCTCGGCCAGCCGCGGACGGCTCACCGGCTCCAGGTCCCGATCATCTCCCAGGTACTCGCGCGCGGCGCGCTCGACGTCGGCCAGCGAGGAGGCCGCCAGGACCTTCATCGTCTCGACGAAGGCGTGGACCGAGTCGTCGGAGAGCCGGTAGAAGACGCGGGTGCCTGCCCGCCTGGTCTTCAGCAGGCCGGTCGAGTAGAGCACCTTGAGCTGCGCGGAGGTGTTGCTGAGCTTGAGGCCGCACGCCGTGGCCAGGTCCTCGACGCTTCGCTCCCCCTGCGCCAGCACGTCGATCAGCTCGAGACGCAGCGGGTTCGCCAAGGCTTTGCCCAGGCGGGCGAACTGCTCGTAGAGCTGGGACTTGCGTGCCCGGTCACCCATCCAAAGTCCTCCAAATAGTTTTGGAATATTGTAGCAGTGAGACCCAGGGAGGAAACATCATGGGCTTCTCACCATCGCAGGTGATCCCGCTCGTCGACGAAGGTCTCGGCAACACCGCGTACCTGGTGGACCTGGGCGACGGGCGCGCCCTGACCGTGGACGTACCCAGGGACCTGCGGGCCGTGCACCGTACCGCCGGCCGGCTCGGCCTGACCGTCGCGTTCGCGGCCGACACCCATCTGCACGCCGACTACCTGTCCGGCTCGCTCCAGCTGGCCCACGACGCCGGGGCGACGGTGCTCGCCTCCGCCGCCGGCCGGCGGGACTTCCCGCACAGGCCACTGCGCGACGGGGACGAGGTCGACCTGGGCGGCTTGACGCTGCGCGCCCTGGCGACGCCGGGCCACACGGCGGAGCATCTGTCCTTCCTTCTCCTGGACGGCAACGCGCCGCTGGGCGTGTTCACCGGGGGGTCGCTGATCGTCGGCTCCGCCGCGCGGACGGACCTCGTCTCACCCGATCAGACCGAGGCGCTGACCCGGGCCCAGCACGCCTCCCTGCAACGGCTGAGCCGGCTGCCCGACGAGGCCGCCGTGTGGCCGACGCACGGCGCGGGCTCGTACTGCTCGGCGCCTCCCCGCGCCGAGCGCACCTCCACGATCGGCGACGAGAAGCGCGCCAACCCCTTGCTGCGGATCGCGGATCCGGAGGTCTTCGCGCGTCGGCTCGTCGAGGGGCTGGGCAGCTATCCGGCCTACTTCTCCCGGCTGCCGGAGATCAACCGGCGCGGCCCCGGCATCATCACCTCGCGCCCGTCGCTGCGCCCGATCGACCTCGGCACGGCGCTCGGCGCCAAGGCCATGGTGGTCGACGTGCGCCCCGTCCTGGACTTCGCCCGGGGCCACCTCGAGGGATCGGTCTCGATCCCGTTGCGCGCGCAGTTCGGCACCTGGCTCGGCTGGATCGTGCCCGCCACCCAGCCGTTCGTCGTCGTGCGCGGTCCCGAACAGGACCCGGAGGAGATCGTCTGGCAGTCCTTGAAGATCGGCCATGAGAACCTGATGGGCGAGGTCGTCGACGTCCCGCGCGGCGCGGCCGGAACGATCGACGTCGTCGGCGCCGACCAGGTCGGTGACAGCCAGGTCCTGGACGTGCGCCAGGCCGCCGAGTTCCGCGACGGGCACCTTCCCGGCGCCCGCCATGTGGAGCTCGGCGCGCTGTCCGGCGCCGACATCGGCGACGAGCCGCTGGTGGTCATGTGCGGCCACGGTGAGCGGGCGGCGACGGCGGCGAGCCTGCTGCGCCGTACCGGGCATCGGCACGTGGCGATCCTTTCGGGCGGAGCGGACGACTGGGCGCGGATCACCCGCCTGCCCCTGGAGCGCGATCGATGAGCGGGACGACCCGGCTCGGGCTGCGCGCCAACCTCGCCCAGTTCGTCCTGCTGGTGGCCGTGAACGCGCTGGTCGGCGGCATGCTCGGGCAGGAGCGGACGGTCCTGCCGTTGCTGGCCGAGCAGGCGTTCGCCGTCCAGGCGTACACCGCGATCCTCACCTACATCGTCGCCTTCGGCACCACGAAGGCGGCGAGCAACTTCTTCGCCGGCACGCTCTCTGATCGCTTCGGCAGGAAGCCCGTCCTGGTCGCGGGCTGGCTGATCGGGCTGCCCGTCCCGCTCCTGCTGATCTGGGCGCCCGCGTGGGAGTGGGTCGTCGCCGCCAACGTGCTGCTCGGCGTCAACCAGGGGCTGACCTGGTCGACGACAGTGATCATGAAGATCGATCTCGTCGGCCCGCGGCGTCGCGGCCTGGCCATGGGGCTGAACGAGGCGGCCGGCTATGTCGCGGTCGCCCTCACCGCGCTCGTCACCGGCTACCTCGCCGAGCGGTACGGCCTGCGCCCGGCGCCCTTCCTGCTCGGGCTCGCCTACGCGGCCCTCGGCCTCGGCCTGTCCGCCCTTCTGGTGAAGGAGACGCACGGGCACGCGCGTCTCGAGGCGAGCCACGCCCACGGCCATGAGATGCGAACGTGGCAGATCTTCCTCACGACGAGCTTCAAGGACCCGTCCCTGTCGGCCGCCAGCCAGGCGGGCCTGGTGAACAACCTCAACGACGGCCTGGCCTGGGGGCTGTTCCCCCTGCTGTTCGCCGCGGGCGGTCTCGGCCTGTCGCAGATCGGCGTGCTCACCGCCGTGCTGCCTGCCGTCTGGGGCGCCGGGCAGATGCTCACGGGCGCGCTGTCCGACCGCGTCGGCCGTAAGCACCTCATCACCGCCGGCATGCTCGTTCAGGCGCTGGCGCTGGGCATCGTCGCCTCGGTGAACGACTTCACCGGATGGCTGCTCGCCGTCGCGTTGATCGGCGCGGGCACCGCGATGGTGTACCCCACCCTGCTCGCCGCGGTGGGCGATGTCGCCCATCCCTCGTGGCGCGCCAGGTCCGTGGGCGTCTACCGGCTGTGGCGGGACGGGGGCTTCGCCGTGGGCGCCCTGCTCGCCGGGGTGCTCGCCGACCTGTACGGCGTCCGCGCGGCCGTCTGGGTGATCGCCGCCATCACGGCCGCCTCCGGCGTGGTGGTGGCGGTGCGCATGCGGGAGACCCTGCCACGGTGAGACGCCCAGAGTGAGGACCTTTGGCACTACCGCGTGACCGCCGCCGGGCCGTCTCATGGAGAAGGTCATCTTACGGACAGACGTGTCAGGGAGTCGTCATGATCGTGGTCGGTGTCGATGGTTCGCGCGCCGGTCTGGAGGCCGTGGCCTGGGCGGCGCGGGAGGCCGCGCTGCGTGGTGTGCCGCTGCGCGTGGCGCACGCCATCTACGCATGGGCGTGCGAGACCGACCATGGCCGCTACTCGGAGATCGCCCAGTGGATGCGCCAGGGCGCCGAGGCGGTGCTGGAGGCGGGTGCCGACCGGGCACGCCGGCTGGAGCCGACGCTGACGGTGGAGACGGCGATCCTGCCGGGCGACCCGCGGGAAGCGCTGATCCGTGAGGGCGCGCAGGCGGAGCTGCTCGTGGTGGGCAACCACGGGCTGAGCGCCGTGCGCGGGCTGCTGGTCGGCTCGGTCGCGTACGGCGTCGCGGGCCACGCCTCCTGCGATGTCGTGGTGGTGCGGGAGTCTCCCGCCGTGACCAACGGGGAGATCGTCGTCGGCATCGACGGCACCGCGCAGTCCGGACACGTGCTGGAGTTCGCCTTCGCGGAGGCGGCGCTGCGCCAGGCCGATCTGCGCGCCGTCCACGTCTGGAACCGGTACGAGACCGGCGGCGGCATCCAGCCCGTGCCGGGCGACTGGCGCGAGACCGAGCAGCACGAGTTCAGGCAGCTCAAGGAGGCGCTGGCGGGCTGGTGCGAGCGCTACCCGGACGTCAAGGTGATCGAGGAGATCGTGCAGGGCCACCCGGTGGACGCGCTGCGGGCGGCGGCGCGAGCCGCCGATCTGCTGGTGGTCGGATCGCGTGGACGTGGCGGGCTGGCGGGAATGGCGCTCGGCTCGGTCAGCCACGCCATGCTGCATCACGCCCCGGGGCCGCTGGCGGTCATCCGTCAAACGCGGTGACCGGGGCCGCTCGGGGCTTCCGGCCTCGGGCCGTGCGGACCTGTGGGCGATCGGGAACCGGTGCGCCGGGACGGGCCCGACGGGTCGCGCGGGCGGCGGGTCCGGCCGGGCCTGTCGGGGTTCGGTACTGAAGGAGAGGCGGACATGAAGGTCAGGACGATCCTGCTCGCCGCCGCGGCGGCCGCCGTGCTCGCGGCCCGTCCGTGGCTGCGGCGCTGGGGAGCCACCATCGTCGAGGAGTACGCGCCGATGCCCGGTGACGACCTGGGTACGGCCGCGCCGCGCGCCACCAGGGCCGTGACGCTGCAGGCGCCGCCGAAGGCGGTGTGGCCTGAGCTGCTGCGGGTGACCGGATTCGCGGCGAGCGCCCGGCCCGAGCGGGAACCGGCGCGGGTGACCGGGTTCACGGCGGGCGCCCGGCCCGAGCCGGGGCTGATGCCGGTGACCGGGTTCGCGGCCGATTCCTTCCCCGAGCCGGAGGTCGGCGTGACGGTGCCCGGACGGCTGGCGCGGATCGGCTGCACCGTGGCCCGGGTCGAGCCGGGGCGGGCGCTGGTGCTCACCCGTGACACCGGCGGCACCACGGTCATCCGCTCGGCCGTGCTGCGCGACCTCGGCGACGGCCGTACCAGGCTGATCGCCCGCACGTCCCTGCGGACGGCGGCGGGCGCGACCGGGTGGCTGTCCGGCCTCCGGGCCAAGGCGGCGGACCTGGTGACGACGTCCGGGCAGCTCCTGCTGATCAGCAGGCGCGCGGGCCGATCGGAACACCGTGCCGCCGGCGGCGACAGGGCCGGAGGTTCCCTCGCGACGGGTCCAACGCCCGTGTGCGGACCGCCGGCGCGCACGTAGCGTCGTGCCATGGCCGTCATCGACCTCACCAGGATCCGCGCTGCCGTCTTCGACACCGACGGGGTCGTCACCGACACCGCGCGCCTGCACGCGGCGGCGTGGAAGCACGTCTTCGACGGCTTCCTGCGCGGACGTTCCGCGCCCTTCCGCCGTGCTTCTGCGGGAGCTGCGGCGGCGCGGCTGCCTCACCGCCGTCGTCTCCGCGAGCCGGCACGGCAGGGCCGTGGTCACGTCCGCGGGTCTGATGCACCTGTTCGACGTGGTGGTCGACGGCGAGGACCTCGCCAGGTTCGCGCTGCCCGGCAAGCCGGATCCCGCCATGTTCCTGCGGGCGGCGAAACTCCTCCACGTGCCCGCGGCGCAGGCCGCGGCACCGCGCGCGGCCGGGGCACGCCCTCGGCCACCGGTCCCGGCCGAGGAACCGCTGTTCAACCCCGCGGGTTAGGCTATGAGGCGAAGCCGGAGCTGATCCCGCGGACCAGCCACCACGACGTGGAGCGGACCGGCCACGGCTCGACTCGAGCGCCGTGGTGCCCGCCCGGGGTGCTCGCCTGATCGACCGGGCCGCCACGGGGAGCCGGGGCCGACGGCCACGTGCCTTCTTCGTGGCGCACGCCGTACCTTCACCTTCCGACAAGGAGTGGCCATGACCGCGGGAAGCGACCTCGGACGCCGCATCGCACACCACCGCGAACGCCTCGGGCTCAGCTACGAACAGCTCGCCGACCGGACGATGCTGACGGCCGGCTACCTCCGCTACCTGGAGGAGTCCGCAGGGACACCCACGAGGGAGACGCTCATCCGCCTGGCCGAAGCCCTCGGGACCAGCGTGGACGAGCTGCTCGGCGGCGGCACGGACCGCCCGCCGGGGAAGGGCCCGGCGACGGCCCGTCCGACGGTGGAGGTCCTGGACGAGGAGGAGTGCAAGCGGCTCATCGCGCCGGGCGGCATCGGCCGCGTCGCCTTCAGCGGGCTGCGCGGGCCCACCGTGCTGCCGGTGAACTACCAGTTCGTGGACGACTCGGTGATCTTCAGAACCCGGTACGGCGGGCCGATGGACGAGGACCTGCGCACCGGGCTCGAAGGGGTGGACATCAAGATCGGCTTCGAGGTGGACAGGATCGACGAGGCCAGGCGCGAGGGATGGAGCGTGCTCATCCAGGGAGCCGCCCACCACCTCAGCCCCGACCAGGTCCCGCAGGTCGACGTGACGCCGTGGGCCGGCGGCGAGCGGGAGCTCTACATCCGCGTCGTCCCGGCGCAGATCACCGGGCGGCGCATCCACGCGCTCTGAACGGCCTCGGCCCCACGGAAGGCTGAATGCCCGTGACGCCCGGAAGGTCGGGACTTTCGCCTCTGCACCGGCCGGCGCCCCAGCGGCCAGGCTGGATGTCATGCAGACAGACGACTCCGGCCTTCAAGTCCTCTCCACGGAGGAGTGTCTCGAGCTGCTGGCGTCGGCCGACATCGGGCGCATCGTCTTCACCGACCACGCGCTGCCGGCGGTGCAGCCGGTCAACTTCTACCTCGACGACGCCTCCATCGTGATCAGGACCAACCTCGGGTCGAAGCTGGCGGCGGCCACCAGGCAGGCCGTGGTGGCATTCGAGGCCGACGAGTTCGACAGCGACACGCACACCGGCTGGTCGGTCACCGCGGTGGGGCGGGCGCGGGCCGTACAGGACGACGACGAGCGGGCTCGGCTTTCGCGGCTGCCGCTCCGCCCCTGGACGCCGGGAGACAGGAGCCACTTCATCGTGGTCCGCATCGAACAGGTGTCGGGGCGCAGGATCATCGCGGAGCCGGCGGGCGCGGCGAACGCCCACTCGTGACAGCCGGGACTACGGGGCCATCGCGTTGCGCACCCTGGCGCCGAGCCACAGCGCCATGGTGGCGGCGAAGAGCGCCGCGAGGGCCAGCTCGCTGGCGGTGACCAGCACCATGGCGGTCGACACGAGCGCGACGACTCCCAGCACGCGGGCCAGGACCGTGTAGAACAGCGTGGCGGGCGAGCGGGGCCTGGCGTCGCGGTCGACCCTGCCCAGCGCGCAGCCCCCGACCAGGCCCACCAGCACGATCGTCGCGGCGGCCCCGCCCACGGTGCGGACCACGGGCACCTGCGCCCCGCAGAGAAAGGCGGCGTAGACGGCCACGTTCGCCCCGGCCAGCACTGTGGCTCCGGCGTCTTTCCAGGTCAACCCCATGCTCTTGCCCACCTCCCGCTCCGCAACGACATTCTCAGGGCGAGTCCGGGGGCGGTAGGGCCATAAGACCTCTTCCCTCCGAACCCGCACCACCGGCACCTGCGCGAACCCTCCCGACAGGTCGGCCGGCGGACGTCGAGGGACTTTCGGCCCTGCCGTTCATGTCACCGAGCCAGCACGCTTGAACGAGGGGGGCAGGAAAACCCTGTGACGCCCGACACGCACCCGAGAGGCCACCACGCCATGGCACGATCGATCGGCACCTACGCCGCCAGCCCGTTCGAAGCGGAGCTGGCCGCCCTGAGAAGACGCGTGAGAACGCTGGAGGAGCAGGTGGAGACGCTCAGACGTGAGCTGGAAACCGCCGCCCTCCAGCGGAACCTGACCGGTTCCTGATGTGGCCGGCGTCCCACGAGCGCACGCCGCCGAGGACTCAGATGAGGACCGACCCCGCCGGGCAGCACCGGCGGCACGCCCCGTTCGAGCTGTCGTACCGGCCTGACGGCGGGAGCACGACGGTCACCTGCCGTGGCGAGGTGGACATCGCCACGGCGGGCCGGCTGGAGGGCCTGCTGGCCGACGTGCTGAGCCGGTCACGTCCCGACGTCGTCCTCGATCTGCACGACGTCACCTTCCTGGACGCCAGCGGGCTGACCGCGCTGATCCGCGGCGATGACCGGGCGCGCGGCGTGGGTGGCCGCCTGCGACTGGCCAACGTTCCCGGCCACGTCGCGCGGATCATCCGGATCACCGGTCTCGACCGGCGCTTCGACACCGGGTGACCGGCCGCTCACGACGTGGCCTCTCGCGTCACCGGGACGACGGCGACCGGGCAGCGGGCGTCGCGCAGCAGCGTGCCGGCGAGACGGCCGAGCTCTCCACGCCGGGGGCGGCCCACCACCAGCAGGCTGGCGTCCCGCGGTGGCTCGGTCCCGGTGTGCGCCGGGACCTCGGGGTATCGCTCCCGCCATGTCGCGGGAAGCGGTGCGAGGGCGAGCACGGACAGCCGCTGCAGCGACGCCTCCCTGAAGGCGAACTCCAGGACGGCCTCCTCGGCCTCGGTCGCCACGACGGGGCCGGGATGCGCGATCGACGGCAGCGGGCCCGGACCGCGGACCACGACGACGGGACAGCTCGCGTACGTCGCCACCTGGGTGGCCACCGAGCCCAGGACGGCGAGCGGGAGCCCGCCCAGGCCGCGCGAGCCGACGACGACCAGGTCGGCCTCGCCGGACAGCGTGACGAGCCGCTCAGCCGCCTTCCCCTCGTACAGGTCGGTCTCGACCTTGCCGACCGAGCTGACGTGCCTGGCGCAGTCGGCGCCGTGCCACAGCACGTGCTCGGCGGCCTTGCGCAGGTGGAGCTTGGCCTCCTCGTCGGCCTCGCCGTACGGCCACTGCCAGGCGTGGGCGACGGTGAGCGGCAGCCTGCGCAGCTCGGCCTCGTCCATGGCCCAGTCCAGGGCCTGCATGGAGTAGTCGGACCCGTCATAGCCCACGACGACGTTCATGGCCGTGCCCTCACTCTGTGCGTCATACCGCCAGCCTCGTCGGCGCCGGGCCCCGGCGACTAGGGACTTTCGCCCCCTGCGCGCAGGTACTCCGGCACTCCCGGCCGGCTCCGGCCTGCGGAAGTGTCGTCAGCGGGAGGTGCGCCACGCACCATGCCGAGCCCTGGGAGAGGTTCACGATGACTGACGGTTATGACGTGCTGCTGCGTGACGGCGACATCGCCCATGTGCGCCCGCTCGCGCCCTCCGACCGGCAGGCGTTGCACGAGCTGGTCGACCGGTCCTCCCCGCGCTCGGCCTACCTGCGATTCTTCTCCAGCGGCCGGACCACGGCCCACGCCTACATGGACACGGTCACCGACGACGGCTACGGCGGTCACGCGCTGGTGGCGACCCTGCGGGGGCGGCTGGTGGCGGTCGTCGAGTGCATTCCTCTCACTAACGGCCTCGCCGACCTGGCCATCCTGATCGACGACGCCGCCCAGGGCAACGGGCTGGGCACGCTGCTCCTGGAGCACGCCGCCCTCGACGCCGCCGACCACGGTGTCAAGGAGCTGAGCGCGGAGGTCCTGTCGGAGAACGTGCGGATGCTGCGGGTCCTGAACGACCTCGGGCTCGACGTCAGGCGGCACGTCGACGGCAGCGTCACGCAGATCCGCATCTCCCTCGCGCCGACCGGCAGGCTGGCGGCCACCATCGAGGCGCGGGACCACGCCGCCGAGCGCGCCTCGATCACCCGGGTGCTCGAACCCCGTTCGGTGGCGGTGATCGGCGCCAGCCGTGATCCCCGCGCGATCGGGCGCCGCGTGCTGGACAACCTGGTCAAGGGCGGCTTCGAAGGACCGGTCTACCCGGTCAATCCGCGAGACCCCGGCTGCTACCCCAGCGTGCTGGCCATCCCGGGCGAGGTGGACGTGGCCGTCGTGGCCGTACCCGCGGCGCGCGTGCCGGAGGTCGCCCGCGAGTGTGCGGAGGCCCAGGTCGCCGGGCTGGTGGTGCTGACCGCGGGCTTCGCCGAGAGCGGCGACCGCGAGGCCGAGCAGGACCTGCTGAAGGTCTGCCGTACGGCGGGCATGCGCCTGATCGGCCCCAACTGCCTGGGCATCGCGAACACCGCCATCGGCCTGCACGCCACCTTCATGGACCGCCGGCCAGAGAAGGGACCCGTGGGCCTGATGTCGCAGTCGGGCGCGATCGGCGCGGCCCTGCTGGACCAGCTCGGCGTCTCGACCTTCGTCTCGGTCGGCAACAAGGCGGACGTGAGCGGTAACGACCTGCTGGAGTACTGGGCCGACGACGCCGCCACCTCGGTGATCGCGCTGTACCTGGAGTCGTTCGGCAACCCGCGCAGGTTCACCCGCATCGCCCGCAGGGTGTCGGCCGCCAAGCCGATCCTGCTGGTCAAGAGCGGCCGGTCCGACTCGGGCGGCAGGGCGGTGCGCTCGCACACCGCGGCCGCCGCCACCCCGGACATCGCGGTCGACGCCCTGGTCCGCGCCTCCGGCGTCATCCGGCTCGACACGCTGCAGGACCTGGTCGACACCGCCAGGCTGCTGTCCCACCAGCCGCTGCCGCGGGGCAGGCGCGTGGCGATCGTCGGCAACAGCGGCGGCCCCGAGGCCATGGCGGCCGACGCCTGCGAGCGGTACGGGCTGGTCGTCCCCGAGCTGCCGGCCGGGCTGGTGGACGGACCGCCGGCCGCCGCGCTGGGCAATCCCGTGGATCTCACCGCCGAGGCGAGCGCGCGGCAGCTCGGCGCGGCCGTGGCGGCCCTGGCGACCAGCCCCGAGGTGGACACCGTTCTCGTCGTCTACACCCCTCCCTTCGGATCCGGCCTGGAGGCCACCCGCGAGGCCATCGCGGCCGCCACCCGATCGGCGACCAACACCGTCCTGGCCTGTGTCATGGGGCACGGCGGGCTGATCGACGGGCGCGTGCCCGCCTACGCCTTCCCCGAGCAGGCCCTGGCCGCGCTCGCCCACGCCGTTCAGTACGCCGAGTGGAAGCCCGAACCGGTCGGCGAGCTGCCGGCCGCCGACGTCGAGACCGCCCGGAAGATCGTGCGCGGCGAGCCCGAGGGGTGGCTCTCCCCCGCGGCCGCCGCCCGGCTGCTCGGCTGCTACGGCATCAGCGTGTGCGAGTCGCTGCCCGCCGACGGTCCGCAGGCCGCCACCGATGCGGCCGGCCGAACCGGCCTGCCCGCCGTGCTCAAGGCCGTGGGGCCGGTGCACAAGAGCGACGCCGGCGGCGTCCGGCTGAACCTGCGGACCCGGCAGGAGGTACGGCAGGCCTACCTCGAGATGGCCGCCACCGTCGAGGGCATGACCGGCGCGATCGTCCAGCGCCAGCTGCCGGCCGGAGTGGAGATCATCGTCGGCGGCGTCAGCTATCCCGCGTTCGGGCCGCTGGTCATGGTGGGCATGGGCGGGATCGCCGCCGACCTGCTGGCCGACCGCGCCTTCAGGGTGCCGCCGCTGAGCGCGGCCGCGGCCGCGGAGCTGGTCGGCGAGCTGCGCTGCGCGCCCCTCCTGTACGGCTACCGCGGCGCCGCGCCGGTGGACGTCGCCGCCCTGACCGACCAGATCGCCCGCGTGAGCCGGCTGCTGGACGACCTGCCCGAGGTGGCCGAGCTCGACCTCAACCCGGTCATCGTGACCGAGCGGGGCGCGGCCACGGTCGACGCCCGGATCAGGCTGGCCCCGCCCGAGGACCGGCCCTCGCCGTTGCGCCGCCGCCTGCGCTGACCAACGGCGGACACGCAGGGACTTCGGACCCTACAGCACCCGCCCTTCCGGGCCTGGGATGGAGATGGGGAGGAGCCATCATGCGCACCAGAGTGAACGACATGGTCGACGCGGTCGACGACCTGGCCTCGGCCGAGGACGACAGCCCTGCCCGGGGTGGCCGGTAGCCATGTTCGTCCGCGAGGTCATGACCAGTCCCGTGGTCACCGTCCGCCGCACCGACCTGGTGCGGCGGGCCATCCGTCTCCTCCACGGGCACGACATCACCGCCGCTCCCGTCGTAGACGAGGCGGGCCGGGTGATCGGCATCGTCAGCGAGCTGGATCTGCTTCGCGGCGAGTTCGACCCCGACCCGCGAGCGCACGCCCTGCCCGTCCACGGGTCGGCCGAGCCCCCGCCGTCGACCGTCGGCGAGGTGATGACCGGCAAGGTGATCACCGTCACGGAGAACACGGACGTCACCACCGCCATCGAGCTCATGGTCGGCCAGCGGGTCAAGAGCCTGCCGGTGATCCGCGGCGACGCGCTGGTCGGCATCGTCAGCAGGCGCGACCTGATGGCGCTGCTCGCCCGCCCCGACTCGATGCTGCGCGACGACGTGCTCGCGGCGCTGCGGGAGCAGTACCCTCGGTACCCCGGCGACGGGGTGAACGTCCAGGACGGCATCGCCGAACTGGCCGGCCCCGCCGACGACGTCGCCGACGTGATCGCCAGAACCGTCCCCGGCATCGTCCGGGTCACCCGCAGGAGCGCGCCATGAGGGCCACCGTCCAGGACGTGATGACCACCGGCGTCGCCGCCGTCGAAGCCGACGCCCCCTTCCATGTGATCGCCGAGCTGCTCATCGCGCGGGGCGTCAGCGGCGTCCCGGTCGTCGACGACAGCGGCCATGTGCTCGGCGTCGTGTCGGAGGCCGATCTGCTGTGCAAGCAGGAGTTCAAGGAGCGCTACTACGGCGACGTCTACCGGCCGCCACTGCGCGCACGGCTGCGCCACCGCACGGGCACCCCGCGCAAGGCGACCGGCGAGACCGCCCGCGAGCTGATGACCTCTCCCGCGGTCGTCACGACACCCGGATCCTCCGTGGTGAGCGCCGCCCGGCTGATGGACGCCCGCGGGGTCAAGCGGCTGCCCGTCGTGGACGCCGACGGCCGGCTCGTCGGCGTCGTCAGCCGGCGCGACCTGCTCAAGGTGTTCGTCCGCCGGGACGAGGACATCAGGGCCGAGGTCGTCAGGGCGCTGGGGGCGCGCACCGCGGCGCGGGTCGACGTCGTCGTCGAGCAGGGCGTGGTCACGATGACCGGCACGACCGGCACGCTCAGCGAGGCGCTCCTCGCGGTTCGCGACGCCGAGAACGTCGACGGCGTGGTCGCCGTCCACGACCAGGTGACGTGGGGGCGCGACGACGTCGGGGCGGCCGACCTGCCGACATGGGACGGCGCCTGACCAGCGGCGCCTGACCAGCGGCGCCTGACCAGCGGCGCCTGACCAGCGGCGCCTGACCAGCGGCGCCTGACCGGCGGCGTCTGACCGGCGGACCCCAGAGACAACGAACGCCTGCTGGGCGGCGTCAGTCAGGACCAGGACGCTGACCGGGCGGCGGCGATCGCGGCCTGGCCGAAGCTGATCTCGCCGTCGTTGACCGGGATCCGCTCGCCGATGTACGGGTCGAAGCCCGCCGACTCCAGGCGGGCCAGCAGGTTCCGCAGGGTCGCGACGCCGTCGTACACCCACAGCCCGGCCCTGCGGTCGAGCCGCCAGGCGAGCGGCTCGGCCGTACCGGTGGCGCACTGTTCGAGCCTGAGGGCGGCCTCGCCCTCGAAGGTGGTGATGTCGCAGAGGCCGAGCAGCGCCGCTGCGGCGGCGAAGAGGTGACCCGCGCTCGAGGAGACCGGGCATCTGGCGTTGCGCGCGATGAGGTTCCTGACGATCGCCGCGTCGGTGGCCAGGTCGCCCGGCACCGGCGCAGGGTGGGCGGTCTCTCCGCCGATGAGATAGCCGAGCGCCATGCGGGCGGGCCGGCGGACGGCCGCCACGCCGCCGGGCATCGGCGCGTGCGAGAAGCGGCCCAGCCGCCGGTATCCGGTGTAGTGGGCCAGCAGCAGCTCGCCGCCCCAGAACGTGCCGTCGTCGCCGAGCCCGACTCCGTCGTAGGCGAGGCCGAGGAAGGGACCGGGCAGCCCGTGCTCGGCCGCGACCGCCGCGACGTGCGCGTGGTGGTGCTGGACGGCGACGCGGCGCGGCCACCGCTGGGCCCAGCGTGGTGGACACGTATCCGGGATGCAGATCGTGCGCGGCCAGTTCGGGTTCGATGCCGTGGACGTCGCGCAGCCACGTCAGCTTCCTGTCGAAGGCGTCCAGCGTCGCGTCGTCCTCCAGGTCGCCGAGATGCGGGCCGAGCACGGGACCGGCGCCTCCCACTCGGTGGTGTCCGCCGTGCCGACGGCGTTCCTGGTGCTCACCGGGGACCTCTCACATCAGGGGCGGGACGAGGTAGAGGTCGTCGCGCGGGAAGGTCAGCTCGGGGACCACGTCCACGACGCCTTCCAGCCGCCTGATCTGCTCGACGAGCGCGATGGCCTGCGAAGCGCGTTCGACGTGGCCGCCGACCGTGACGACCCCCTTGTGGACGGTGATCGTGAAACCGGCGCCGATCAGCTGCCTGACCTCCGCCTCCAGCTCTTCGGCCGGGCGGATGAAGACGCGCAGCACGTCGGCCTCGTGGAGGGTGCCGACCATGCGCCCGGTGACCGCGTCGATCACGGGCAGCTGCCTGATGCGGCTGTCGTGCATCATCCTGGCGGCGTCCTTGACGAGGGTGCCGGGGGTGACGGTGATCGCGGGCGTGGTCATCAGCTCGGTGGCGGTCCTGCCCGCGGCCTTCTTGTGCTCGGCCCGGGTCGTGGCGCTCTCGAAGATGGAGGTGGGGTGCCGTACCGTGTCGATCTCCTTCAGGAGCAGGTCGTCCTGCGAGACGACGCCCACCGGGCGGCGGTCGGCGTCGATGACGGTGACCGCTCCCACGGCGTAACGCTTCATCGCCGCCACGATGTCGGCGAACGTCGCGCTCTCCAGCACGGCGATGGCGACACGGCCCATGACGTCCTGGACTTGAATGGCCATGGTTTCCTCCTAGGGTCGGCTACCAGCCTGCTCGTCCGCGGTCCGCGGCGGCAGCGGCGAACGTCCCGCCAGGCCAGGCCTTAGGTCCCGGATCTCGGGCGGGTCCTCGCCGTGCTCGCGGGTGTAGGCGCGGGCGCGCAGCCTCGCCTCGGCCATGTCCTGGCGCAGATGCGCCTGGGCGGTGCCGAGGCCCTCGACGCGGTCGATGACGTCCATGACCAGGTGGTAGCGGTCGATGTCGTTGAGCATGGCCATGTCGAACGGCGTGGTCGTGGTGCCTTCCTCCTTGTAGCCGCGCACGTGCATATGGGCGTGCCCGTGCCGCCGGTAGGTGAGCCGGTGGATCAGCCACGGGTAGCCGTGGAAGTTGAAGATCACCGGCCGGTCGGTGGTGAACAGCGCGTCGAACTCGGCGTCCGACATGCCGTGCGGATGCTCCGACGGCTGCTGCAGCCGCATCAGGTCGACGACGTTGACCACCCGCACCTTCAGCCGCGGCAGCCGCTCCCGGAGGATCGCCGCCGCGGCCAGCGTCTCCATCGTCGGCACGTCGCCCGCGCAGGCCAGCACCACGTCCGGTTCGGCCCCGGCGTCGGTGGAGGCCCACGGCAGGATGCCGAGACCGCGGGTGCAGTGGACGATCGCCTCCTCCATGGTGAACAGGTCCAGCACCGGCTGCTTGCCGGCGACGACCACGTTGACGTAGTCGCGCGAGCGCAGGCAGTGGTCGGCGACCGACAGCAGCGTGTTGGCGTCCGGCGGCAGGTACACCCGCACCACGTCGGCCTTCTTGTTGACCACCACGTCCAGGAACCCCGGATCCTGGTGGGAGAAACCGTTGTGGTCCTGCCGCCACACGTGCGACGACAGCAGGTAGTTCAGCGACGCCACCGGCCGCCGCCACGGGATCCGCCTGGCCGTCTGCAGCCACTTGGCGTGCTGGTTGAACATCGCGTCCACGATGTGGATGAACGCCTCGTAGCAGGTGAACAGGCCATGCCTGCCGGTCAGCAGATAGCCCTCCAGCCAGCCCTGGCACAGGTGCTCGCTCAGCACCTCCATGACACGCCCGTCGGGGGCCAGATGGTCGTCGCCGGGCAGCAGGATGGCGTTCCATGCCCGGTTCGTGGTCTCGAAGACGGCCGACAGCCGGTTGGAGGCGGTCTCGTCCGGGCCCATCAGCCGGAAGGTGCGCGGGTTGCGGGCGATGACGTCGCGCAGGAAACCGCCGAGGACGCGGGTGGGCTCGCTGGTCCGCGTGGCGGGCTCGGCCACCTCCACCGCGTAGTCCCTGAAGTCGGGCAGGCGCAGCGGGGTGAGGAGCTCGCCGCCGTTGGCGTGCGGGCTGGCGCTCATCCTGCGCTCTCCGCGCGGGACGGTCGCCAGCACCTCCGGCATCGGCCGTCCTCCGGAGTCGAACAGCTCCTCGGGCCGGTAGGAGCGCATCCACTCCTCCAGCAGCGCCAGGTGCTCGGGGTTCTCGCGCACCTGGGCGAGCGGCACCTGGTGGGCGCGCCAGGTGCCTTCGACCTGGACGCCGTCCACGACGGCGGGTCCCGTCCAGCCCTTCGGCGTCCGCAGCACGATCATCGGTGGCCGGCCGGCCTGCCCGTCCCTGAAGTCGCGGATCTGGTCGAAGACCACGTCGAGCGTCGCGGCCATCTCCTCGTGGGACGGGCCGACGACGTGCGGGCGGTAGCCGTACCCCTCCATGAGCTTCAGCAGCTCAGCCTCGGGGATCCGGGACAGCACCGTCGGGTTGGCGATCTTGTAGCCGTTCAGGTGCAGGATCGGCAGCACCACACCGTCCCGCGCCGGGTCGAGGAACTTGCCCGAGTGCCAGCTGGCCGCCAGCGGGCCGGTCTCCGCCTCGCCGTCCCCCACCACGCAGGCGACGACGAGGTCCGGGTTGTCGAAGGCGGCGCCGTAGGCGTGCGCCAGGGAGTAACCGAGCTCGCCGCCCTCGTGAATCGAGCCGGGCGTCTCCGGCGCGACGTGGCTGGGGACGCCGCCGGGGAAGGAGAACTGGCGGAACAGCCGCCGCATCCCCGCCTCGTCCTGCGAGACGTCCGGATACCGCTCGCTGTAGGAGCCCTCCAGCCAGGCGTGCGCCACCGCCGCCGGCCCCCCGTGCCCCGGGCCCACGACATAGATCATCTCCTGGTCACGCTCGGCGATGATCCGGTTGAGATGGGCGAAACAGAAGTTCAGCCCCGGTGTGGTCCCCCAGTGACCCAGCAGCCGGGGCTTGACGTGCTCCGGCCTCAACGGCTCCCGCAGCAGCGGGTTGTCCAGCAGGTAGATCTGCCCGACGGAAAGGTAGTTCGCCGCACGCCAGTAGGCGTCGATGTCCTTCATACCCGCCACACTCGTCCGGCCGCCGCCGCGTGGATAGGGACCTTGGTCCTCAACCGCGAGGCATCTACGTGAATGAGAGTTGCTCGCCGCCGCAGACCGGGCCGACTTCCGCTTTCTCAAGGAGACGATCGAGGTCAGCGGCTCCCTGCTGTCCAAGCACGTGCTCGTCCTCGAGGAGGCGGGCTACGTGAAGGTGTCCAAGGGCTTCGTGGGAAAGCGGCCCCGCACCTCGCTGTCCCTCACCGACGAGGGCAGGGCCGCGTTCGCCACCTACACCGCCGTCCTACGGAGGATCACCGGTGCCTGAACCCACCGCCGGCCACGACGCCCACAACATCATGAAGCAAGCCGTCTGATCGACGCCGGCACCCCCGTGAAGCGCTGAGCTTCACGGAGGCCGCCCTGCCGGGGGCTCTCAGGCGGTGCGGACGACGGCGACCGGGCAGGTGGCGTGGTGCAGCACGCCCCTGCTGACCGAGCCGAGCAGCGCCCGCTCCACGGGGTTCCTGCCGTGGCTGCCGACGACCACCAGATCGGCCTGTGCCGACGCCTCGGTGAGCGCCTGCACCGGGTGCGCCTGCCTGACGTCCTCGACGACCTCGACCTCCGGGTGGTTCGCCCGGCAGGCGGCGATCGTCTCGGCGACGACCTTCAGCTGCCGCTCCCTGATCTCGTCCAGGTCGTAGACGAGCCCGGGAGAGTAGACGTGCACCGGCAGCTCCCACGCGTGCAGCGCGCGCAGCCTGCTGCCGCGCAGCTTCGCCTGCTCGAACGCGTAGGCGAGCGCCGGCTCGCCGCCCGGCGCGTCGTCCACGCCCACCACGATCTCGCCCCGCGCCGGCTCCGGAGCATCGCGTACCACGACCACGGGGCAGGGCGAGTGACCGGCCACGTGCATGCTGACCGAGCCGAGCAGCATGCCCGTGAAACCGCCCAGGCCCCTGCTGCCGACCACGACCTCGGCCGCCTCGCCCGCGGCCTCGACCAGGACGGCCGAGGGAGAGCCCTGGACCAGCCGCGTGTCCACCGTCACCTCGGGCCGGCGCGCCCGTACGACCGCCTCGGCCTCGGCCAGCAGCTTCTGCCCCGCCTGGATCAGGGTGTCCGGCCACTCCTGCGCCGGGAACGCCGCGATCTGGTACGGCCAGCGGTCCACCGCGTACACGATCCGCAGCGGTACGCCCAGGCGCAGCGCGTCGTCGGCGCCCCACTCCACGGCGGCCTTCGCCGCGGCCGAACCGTCGAACCCAGCAACGATCATGGCTCCTCCTTCGTCTTCCCCATCGCACCGCCGAAGCCCCCCGCAGCGACAGAGGCGAAGGTCCTCGAACACGGAGGACCGAAGTAGGGTGATCCAGTGATCAGCGTCCTGGTGCTCAACACCGGCTCCTCGTCCTTGAAGTACGAGGTCATCGATGTCGAGAAGGGGACCCGGCTGAGGCGCGGGCTGACCGAGAACGTCGACGACCACGGGGCGGCGGTCTCGGCCATGCTGGAGTCCCTGGAGGACGTCAGGCCCAGGGCCGTCGGTCACCGCGTGGTGCACGGCGGCACCAGGTTCCGCGAGCCCGTCCTGGTCGACGAGCGGGTGACGGCGGCGATCGAGGAGCTCACCCCCCTCGCGCCGCTGCACAATCCGGCCAACCTCACCGGCATCCGCCTCGTCGCCGCCGCCTATCCCGGGGTGCCGCAGGTGGCCGTCTTCGACACCGCCTTCCACCACACGCTGCCGGCCGAGGCGCACACCTACGCCGTCCCCCGCGACTGGGGCGTGCGGCGCTTCGGGTTCCACGGCACGTCCTGCGCCTACGTCTCGCGCGAGGCGGCCCGGCTGCTCGGCCGGCCGCTCGACGAGGTCAACCTGATCGTGCTGCACCTGGGCAACGGCGCCAGCGCCACGGCCGTCGCGGGCGGGCGCAGCGTCGACACCTCGATGGGGCTGACGCCGCTGGAAGGCCTGGTGATGGGCACCCGCTCGGGCGACGTCGACCCCGCGCTGCCCGGCTACCTGTCCCGGGTCGCGGGCATGGACGTGCGCGACGTCGAGGACGCCCTCAGCCGCGACAGCGGCCTGCTGGCGCTGGCCGGAGCCGGTGACATGCGCCGCGTACGGCAGGCGGCCGACGAGGGCGATCCGGCCGCCGTGCTGGCCCGCCGGGTGTACGCCTATCGCATCCGCAAGTACGTCGGCGCCTACTACGCCGTCCTCGGCCGGGTCGACGCGATCGTCTTCACCGGCGGGATCGGCGAGCACGACGACGGCACGCGCGCGGCCGCGCTGTCCGGCCTGGACCGCCTCGGGATCGCCGTCTCACCGGAGCGCAACCAGGCCGGCGAGACCTTCGTCTCCCCGCCGGAGGCCGACGTGGCGGTCGTGGTCGTGCCCACCGACGAGGAGTGGGAGATCGCCCGCCAGGTGATCGACGTGGTGGGCCGGGCCTGAGCCGGCGCTCAGCGGAAGATCGCCTGGTCCACGACGAACCAGATGAAGTCCTCGTCCTCCCATGAGCATCGCAGCTCGCCCGGGATCGTGAAGCCGCCGGACGTCGTCTCGGCCGCGCACGTGGCGGTGAACCTCTCGTAGCGATCCTCGTGCCAGCGGGAGAGGTGGACCGACTCCAGACGGCCGTCGGGCGCGACGGTCAGGGTCACGTCGTGGTCGTGGACGCGTGCGACGACCCGCCGCTCGTCGACCGGCTTCCACAGCACCGCGGGGTCGAGCGCGACGGCGGGCACCATGACGAACTCGGCCGCCAGCCTGCCGAGCGCGCTGCGGGCCACGCCGGGGCCGTCGTCCGACATCACCGGGAAGAGGCCGAGCAGCCGCCACCGCATCTGCGCCGACCCGTCGAGGTAGCGGTCGAAGCCGGTCACCAGGTGGGTGCCGGCCGCCCAGACGTAGCCGGTCAGCGGGGCGAGCGCCTGCCGGGCGTGGAAGTCGCGCCAGGAGGTGCCGAGTTTGATCGCGCCGTGGCTGCCGAGCACGACGGAGGTCCGCAGGGGCGTGCCCGGCCGTACGGCGCGGGTGAGCCAGCGCCTGGCGGGGTCGGGGAGCGCGTGCGCCTCGGCGGGGTCGAACGGGCGCGGCTCGGGCGTCGGGGTCTGCAGGACGGCCCAGTCGTGTCTGGCCCGGTCGGTCAGGCCCGGCGGGGCCACGACGACGCTCATGACGGGTCCGCCACGGGCGGCACGGCGCGGTCTTCGGTCATGGCTCCATGGCACCGCGCGGACGGTGGCGCGGCTGGGGGCGAAGGTCCCCGATGGGCAGGACTTTCGTCCCGCCCGCGGGGTGCCGGGGCCGGACGCGGGGCCGGTGCCGTTGGTCCGCGCGGGTAGGGCCCTTCGACCCTGCCCTTCTCTCCCGAACGGTCGCACCGTGGAGAAGGAAAGGAGGGCGTGACATGACCGAGCAGATCGTTGTCGGGACGGACGGCTCGCCGGACGCGGCCGTCGCGGTCGCATGGGCGGCCGAGGACGCCGAGCGCAAGGGGGCTCGGCTGCATGTCGTCCATGTCGTCGACTACGCCCGCTACAGCACGCCTCGTTTCTCGTCCATGAACCTGCAGGACGAACTGACGAAGGCCGGCCAGGCACTGCTGGAGCACACCGCCAGGGACGTGCGCGACAACCGGCCCGGCCTGGCGGTGACGACCCAGCTGGCCGTCGGGCATCCCGTGGCCGAGCTGAGCGTCCTGTCCAAGGACGCGGCCGAGCTGGTGGTGGGCACCCGCGGGCTGAACGCCCTCGCGGGCGCCGTCCTCGGTTCGGTGAGCCTGGGAGTCGTCAGCCATGCGCGGGGCGTGGTGGTCGTGGCGCGCGAGGCGTCGCCGGCCGGCGACGAGGTCGTGGTGGGGGTGGACGCCTCGGAGGCCAGCAGGCCCGCGCTGGCGCACGCCTTCACCGAGGCCGCGCGGCGCCGCGTGCCGCTGCGCGTCGTGCACGCGTGGCAGGTCCCCGTCCACTTCATCTCCTTCGACAGGGACGCGGCGCTGCAGGCCCAGACCCGCGCCCTGCGTGACCTGGTCGCCCCGTGGCGCGCGGAACGGCCCGACGTGAAGGTGATCGAGGACCTGGTGTGCGCTCCGCCGATCATCGCCCTGGTCACCGCCGCCAAACGGGCCGGCTTGCTCGTGGTGGGCAGCAGGGGCCGCGGTGGCGTGAAGTCCGCCGCGCTGCTCGGCTCAGTGAGCCACGGCGTCCTGCACCGCGCGCGCTGCCCGGTGGCCGTGGCCCGGTGATCTCGTGGCCCGGTGATCTCGCGGTCCGGCGATCTCCCTGGTGGGGTGGTCCGCGGGCGGCCGTCACCGCACGAGGACCGGGACCCGCTGCACCTGGTTGTTGGCCATGCCCTGGCGGTTCCACGGCTGCTCGACCGGCTGGACGTCGCCGGCGGCGTCGCGCGCCCTGACGCACAGCTCGTGGCGTCCCGGCTCCTGCGCGTGCCACGTCCACCGCCAGGACCGCCAGGCGTACCGGCCGGGTTGCGGATCCAGCTCGGCCGCCGACCAGGTCGCCCCGCCGTCGGCGCTGACCTCGACCCGCGTCACCGCTCCCCGCCCCGACCAGGCCCGGCCGATCAGCTCGTGGACGCCGCGGTCGACGACGCGCTCGCGGGTCTGGAAGTCGGGAAAGCCGGGAGGCCGCATGAGCGCACGCGGCCTGATCCTGGTCACCGGCTCGCCCACGTCGTCCGGTCCCTGCTTGATCCGGTACGCCGTGGCGTTCTGGAAGCCCTGGAACGGCGTGTCGAGCACCGAGACGCGCACGAGCCATTTCACCTGGGCCATGCCGTACCAGCCGGGCACCAGCAGGCGGAGCGGAGCGCCGTGCTGCGGCGGCAGCGGCTGCCCGTTCATCGTGTGCACCAGCAGCACGTCCTCGCGCAGCGCCTCGGCCAGCGGCAGGCCGCGCGTGTAGTCCTGCTCGACGCCGCGTTCGACGCCGTGGTCGGCGCCGGTGAACGCCACGTCGGCGCCGCCGTCCCGGATGCCCGCCTCGCGCAGCAGCGGCGCCAGCGGGGTGCCGGTCCACTCGGCCGTGCCGACCGCCTCGTCCAGCCAGGGCTGGCTGATCGGCCGGGGGTCGAGCCGGGCCCGGCCGTTGCCGGCGCACTCCATGGTGACGCGCTGGGTGACCTGCGGCCTGGCCTGGAGCTCGGCGAGGTCGAGGGTCAGCGGGTGCCGGACGTGGCCGTCGATCCGCAGCCGCCACTCACCGGGGTCGAGGTACGGGATGTCGTAGTGGATCAGCAGGTAGTGCAGGCCCACCGGGGTGACGTCGTAGCGCAGCGCCTCCAGCGGCATGCCGTGGTTGCGCGCCGCGAGCCGGAGTTCGTCCAGCGAGATGCCCTCGCCGGGATCCGCCACTCGCGCGGGCGGGCTCACCGATGTGTCGACAGTGGCCATGTCCACCACCCCTTGTCCCGTGCTACCCCCTCGGGCAAGCGGGTGTCCAGCTCCCGGACGGCAAATTCCCGGTCGACCGCGATCGGCCCGGGCGCCGTCAGCCGGTGGGCTCCTTGCGCGGGCGGACCACCGCGACGGGGCAGTGGGCGTGGTGGAGCAGGCCGTGGCTGACCGAGCCGAGCACGGCGGAGGCGAGCCCGCCCATTCCCCGGGACCCGACCACGACCAGGGCGGCCGTCCGGGAGGCGTCGACCAGCGCGGCGACCGGATGCTCGCACAGGAACGACTCCTTGACCTCGATGTGGCCGTGCTCGTCCCGCCACCGCGCCACCCGCTTGCGCACCAGGTCGGCGGTGTCCTCGGCCACCCGGTCCGCGATGTCGCCGTAGCCGGTCGCGTACGGCGCGGTGACCGGCATCTGCCAGGCGTGCACGGTGTGCAGCCGGACGCCCCGCGCGAGCGTCTGCTCGAGCGCGTAGTCCAGGGCCGCCTCGGAGTGCTCCGACCCGTCGATGCCCACCACGACCTCGCCGTGCTCCGGCCGTTCCGGCTCGCGCACGATGACGACCGGCACGTCCGCGTGCCCGGCGACGGCGAGCCCGACCGAGCCCAGCAGCAGCGCGCCGAACCCGCCGAGCCCTCTGCTGCCCAGCACGATCGACTCGGCGGCGGCGGCCTCGCCCAGGAGCGTCTCGACGACGTGTCCGGGCAGCAGCTCCGTCGTCACCCGCACGCCGGGAGCGGCCAGGCGCGCCCGCTCGGCGTCGGCCGCCAGCGACTCCTGGCACGACACTGTCTGCTCCGGTACGCCCCAGCGTTCGCACACGTGGACGATCCTCAGTGCGCGCTTCCTGCGGCCCGCGTCGGCCGCGGCCCACTCGACCGCTCTCGACGCCGGCTGGGATCCGTCCGTCCCTGCGACGATCGTCTTCGCGTTCGTCATGGCAGCCTCCTTCTCCTCCCCTCAGCCTGGCAGCCGCGTGGCCAGGCGGGAGGAGGCGGAGGTCCCCGAAGCGGGTGACCTTCGGCCCCTGGGAGCGGGCGGCTACAGCGGCACGCTCCAGTGGATGCGGGTGCCGCCCGTGGCCGGCGAGCCGACCTCCATGACGCCACCGCACCGGGCGGCCCGCTCCTCGAGGTTGCGCAGCCCGCTACGCCTGCCCTCCTCCTGGATGCCGACCCCGTTGTCCTCGACGACGAGGGTCAGCGTGTCGTCGGCGACGATCACGCCGACGTCCGCCCTGGTGGCCTTGGCGTGCCGTACCACGTTGGACAGGGTCTCGCGCAGGACGGCGAGCAGGTGCTCGGCCACCTGCTCGGGAATCTGGTGATCCACCTGGCCTTCCATCCGCAAGCCCGGCATGAAGCCGAGGTGGCCGCGGGCGTCCTCGACCATCTCGACGATCTGGGCGCGGAGGCTGGGCGCCTCCGGCCCCCTGGAGACCTGGAGGGCGAAGATGGTCGAGCGGATCTGCCGGATCGTCTCGTCCAGGTCGTCGACCGCCTGCTGGACGCGCGCCGCCGCCTCCGGCCGCTCGACCATCCGCAACCCGCCCATCAGGGTCATGGCCGTGGCGAACAGCCGCTGGATGACCACGTCGTGCAGGTCCTTGGCGATGCGGTCGCGGTCCTCCAGCAGGCGCAGCCGTTCGGCGTCCCTGCGGGTCTCGGCCAGTTCGAGCGCGATGGCCGCCTGTCCGGAGAAGGCCATCATCATCGCCAGGTCACCGCGGGCGAACGGCAGCCGTCCTGGCCGTTTGACCATGGCGATGACGCCCCGCAAGGACTGCGGCGCGCCGAGCGGCACGACGAGCGCCGGGCCCGCGCCCAGCCGGCTGAGCGGCGACTCCGCCGGCAGGTGCCAGCTGATCTCGATCAACGGCTCGCCGGTGGTGAAGACATGGCCGGTGACGCTGCCGTCCACGGGAACCGAGGAGACGCGGAGATCTTCGGCCTGCCGGCCTTCGGCGACCTCGATCGTCAGGTTCTGCCCGGCGTCGTCGGGCAGCATGACCAGGACGTCGTCGGCGTCGGTCATCGCCTTGGCGCTCGACGCCAGCATGCTGAGCACGTCGTGCGAGGCGGCCCCCGACAGCAGGCTGGTGGTGATCTCCGAGGAGGCCTGCAACCACGTCTCCCTGCGCCGCGTCTC
>NZ_JBSGJX010000027.1:0-125536 GCF_053605785.1 Nonomuraea sp. NPDC003754 | reverse complement strand
ATTCTTTCAGCCCCCGCGATCCGAGTCAAATTGACTCTTTTCGCGAAACCTGCCGAGAATTTCGACCGCCCCATCTTTTTCCGGGCGACTCCTCAAAACTACTCCCGCATCCGATTCCTGTCGAACCGGACCCGCCGACGGACATGACGACCACCGGCAAGGATGCGCTTGAGGAGGTTTCCCCCGGACAGCCGACGATCAACGCCGACTGGGTGGGACTGGTGAACTCTATGTACGACTCCGTCCCCCGTCAAATCAACGCACCGCCATGTGCGCCAACACATCCCGTCTTGCCGTAACAAACCGGTATTGATGGGTATGAACCACGGGTGAGTGATCACCCTGCGCCACGCGCGTTGATCGTCCTGGTGACGGCCGCGAGCGCGGTCGTCACATTGTTCGGACTGCGCGAAGTCTCCTTGATCGCCGGCCCCGTGATTCTGGCCCTGGTCCTGGTGATCGCGGTCTCCCCCGTGCGCTCGTGGCTGAGCGGGCGGGGCATGCCCGCGTGGATCCAGGTGGCGGTGCCGTTCCTGATCGTGGTGCTGGTCCTGCTCGGCATGGTGGCGGTGCTGACGGTGTCGGTCATGCAGCTGGCCACGATCCTGCCCACCTACGCCACGCAGTTCCAGGAACTCCTGGCCGAGGCGCAGCGCTTCGCCGCCCGGCAGGGGTTCGGCGAGGAGCAGCTCGCCTCGGCCCTGCGGGCGTTCGACCCCGGCAAGGTGCTGGGCTTCGTGCAGACGCTGCTGACCGGCCTGTTGAGCGTGCTGTCCAGCCTGTTCCTGATGGTGGTGCTGCTGCTGGCGATGTCGCTGGACGCGCCGATCACCTCGAAGATCCTCGCCTCGGGCAGCGAGCGCAGCCCGGCGCTGGTCACCGCGCTGACCACGTTCGCCGGCAGGACCCGGCGCTACCTGGTCGTCTCCACCGTGTTCGGCCTCATCTGCTCGACGCTCGACGTGGTCGCGCTGGCGCTCCTCGGCGTGCCGCTACCGCTGCTGTGGGGTGTCCTGGCGCTCATCACCACCTACATCCCGAACATCGGTTTCGTGCTCGGACTGGTGCCTCCCGCGCTCCTCGCCCTGCTCGACGGCGGTGTGCAGCAGATGATCCTCGTCATCGTCGCCTACTGCGTGATCAACGTGGTGTTCCAGTCGTTCATCCTGCCGAAGTACCTGGGGGACGCGGTCGGCCTGTCGACCACGATGACATTGCTGTCGCTGATCGTGTGGACGTTCGTGCTCGGGCCGTTGGGCGCGCTGCTCGCCATCCCGCTCAGCCTGCTCACGCGGGCCGTGCTGATCGACAGCGATCCCGCCGCCCGGTGGGCGGCGGCTCTCATCTCCGGCGACGCCACCCCGGCACCCGTTCCCGAGCCCGCGTCGAGTACGGCAGGCACCGGCCGGGCCGGGGCCGGCCCTCCTGGCGGCGAAAGTGTCGGCCCCGGCGCCTAGCGTGGGTTCCATGTACGTCGAACGCGCTCCGGGGGTGGCACTCGCCGCGCGGGTCGCCTGCCTCTGGGCGCAGGACAGCGCCGAGGAGGGCGTCCAGCTGGTGGTGCCCGACGCGTGCGTCGACCTGATCTGGGGTCCCGACGGCCCGCACGTGGCCGGCCCCGACACCGGCCCCATGCCGGTGCGGATGCGCGCGGGCGACGCCTACCAGGGCATCAGGTTCAAGCCGGGCGCGCTGGGCGGGGCGCTCGGCGTGCCGGTCGAGGAGCTGCGCGACGGCCGGATCCCGTTCGAGGAGCTGGGGCTGCCGGCGGACCTCACGCTGGAGGACCTCACCGTACGGCTGCGCGCCACGCCGCCGCCCGACCCCGCCGCGCCCGCCATCGCGGTGGCGCTGCGCGAGTGCTCCTCGGTACGGCAGGTGGCGTGGGATCTCGGGCTGAGCGAGCGTCACCTGCATCGGCGCGCGGTGGCGGCGTTCGGTTACGCGCCGAAGGTGCTGCAGCGGATCGTGCGGTTCCAGCGGGCGTTGCGCATGGCCAGGTCGGGGGTGCCGCTGGCACGGGTGGCCGCCGAGAGCGGCTACACCGACCAGGCGCACCTCGCCCACGACGTCAAGCGGTTGAGTGGTGTCTCCATGAGTCGCCTGCTGGCTCCCCCACCCGCCTCCTCCACGGACGGCGGCTGACCGCAGGCCCGCACTCCCCGGGTCACGGGGTGGGACGGCCGTAGGCGCGCAGCGTGTTGAGGCGCGCGAGCGTCAGATGCCCGCCCCACTCGTGCCGCACGACGGGCGTCCACATGAGGAAGTCGGGCTCCCAGCCGCCCTCGGGCGTCCGGGTCTCCAGCAGCGCGTCGAGGTGCCGTGCGACGGTCTCGTCCGTGAACAGCGGCAGCCGTCGCATCGGGGCGGGCGCGAAGTCGAGGGGGAAGTGCGCCTCGCCGCCGGCGTGGGGGTCGAGCGACACCACCGCCAGGATCGAGTCCTTGAGCCGGGCGAACTCCGCCAGTGCCCGCTCGCCGTCGTCGACCAGGTCGAGGAAGGTGACGACCGCGCGCGCCTCGTACGGCGTCGTCTTCTCGATCCGGGCGATGGCGTTCCAGCAGAACGATGTCGCGGGCCCGAGCCATGGATGGGCGACGCCGTGCTTGTGCAGGAGCCCGGCGATGGAGGCGGTCGGGATGAGGTCGCCGGGCGGGTCGGCGTCGGTCCGCCACCACGGCGCGTGCGGCGCCTCGTCCCCGCTGGGAAGCACGAACGGCACGCCGCCGTCGTCCGCCGTCACCGAGACGAGGTAGTCGCACGCGGCGGCCACCATCGGGTCGTCGAAGGCGTCGAGCTCGTCGAGGATCCAGAACGCCATCTCCACGGGTTCCGGCTGGCTGGTGGAACCGCGCAGGTCGGGCTCCAGCGCGTGGGCGAACCCGCCGTCGGGGTTCTGGTACGCGCGCAACGCCCGCAGGACCCGTTCCTTCGAGCCGCCCTTGAAGAGGGCCTCGTACCTGAGCCTGTCGAGCAGGCGGGCATTGAGCTGGATGTAGCGCTCCGGGCTGTTCTCCATGCCGTCGACCCTACGGCGGGCGGGCCGGCCGGAGCTTGTAGGAATCGGCCGCGCCGGCTCTTGGGAAACCTCGCTGCGGCGGCGACAATCACCGGCATGGAGCAGCGGCGATGGGATGACGACGAGCGGTTCACCGGGGTCGGCGACGCCTCGGCGATGCGGCCTGCCGTACAGGACCTGGCGGCGGTCATGGCGCGGGACGGGTGGGTGACCGAGGACCCCGACGCGCACCTGCTGCCACACCTGCGCGCCGTCCCCGGCTGGCGGGTGGTGGCTGAGCGGCTGGTCGAGGGCGGGGTCTACGAGGTGGCCGCCCGTCCCGACGAGCCACTGGAGGGGATCGAGGCGCACCGGGCGGCGATCAGGCTGCTGGCCGCGATCGCCGAGCCGTCGTTCTTCGTCCGGCAGTGCGGCACGGACACCTTCGAGTGCGTGACGGGCGTGCTGCCGGGTGATCCTCCCGGATACGCCACGCATGGGCATCTCGTCCGGCTTGTCATCACGCCATAGGCGGCGTCCCAGAGCGACATGCCAGAGGGCCGCGGTAGGGAGGGGCACGGCAGACCGGCGAGCGCGGGCTCGGCCGACCGGCGGGTCGGCCCCTCGGCCGGTACGGCAGCCGCCCCGCCCCGAAAAACATGTCGCAATCTCCGGCCGGCTTCCTTAGCCTGCTGGCATGTCATGCATCTGTTTCATGCGTCTGCGCAGCGGCCGGGCTCTGGCTCGCTAGCTTCGTAGATCGCGAGCCCAGGGCCCGTCGAGATCCCCTTCGTCTCGAGGACCCGAAAGGGCTTTTGCTGTGGCGCAGAACTTCGCGCACGGAAACTATTCACACACCCAGAAGAAGGTCAGGAACAACGGTGGCGGTCGCACGCCCAGAGATCGGGCGCGGCGCGAGCTGTCGCAGAACTTCCTGGTGGATCGGAACGCCGTCGACCTGATCGTCAAGGCGGCCCGACCGAGCGGTCTCGTCCTCGAACCCGGCGCGGGTGAGGGGGTGCTCACGACGGCGCTGGCGCGGGCGGGCGCCGAGGTCGTGGGGTACGAGATCGACCCACTGCTGGTGGCCAAACTCAGGGCCAGGACCAAGCTCAAGATCGTGAGGGGTGACTTCACCGCGACGCGGCCGCCGGACCAGCCGTTCGCCGTCGTGGGGAACATCCCCTACGGGATCACCTCCAAGATCGTCGACTGGTGCCTGCGGGCGCCCGAGCTGACGTCGGCGACCCTGCTGACCCAGCTGGAGTACGCCCGCAAGCGCAGCGGCGACTACGGCAGGTGGAGCCTGCTCACCGTCGAGAGCTGGCCGTGGTTCTCGTGGGAACTGGTCGGCCGGATCGGCAGGGATAGCTTCAGGCCCGTCCCGTCGGTCGACTCGGCGATCCTGCGCATCGAGCGCCGGCCCGCGCCGCTCGTCGACGACGGCGGGGCGTGGCAGGAGCTGGTGGAGGTGGGCTTCTCCGGCGTGGGCGGCTCGCTGTTCGCCACGCTGTCGCGACACTTCGGCGGCGGGGTGGCCGCGGCCTTCGACCGGGCGGGCATCGCCCGCGACACGGTCGTGGCCTTCGTTCACCCGGACCAGTGGGTGACGCTCCACGCCAGCCTGCACCGCTGAGCACCGGGCGGGCGGCGGTCCGGCCGCCGCCCGCCCACACCCCGAGCCGGCTGGTCAGCCGGTGACGCCCGCCTGAAGGCGGTCAGCCACTGACGGCCAGGCGGAAGCGAGGCCGGTGACGGTCGGGCGAAAGTGAGGCCGTCCGGTGTCGGCCGGGCGACACGGTGTCAGCCGGTGACGGTCGGGCGGCACGGTGTCAGCCGGTGACGCCCGCCGCGTCGGGCTTGGCCGGGGTGGTCCGGGTCGCGGTCGCCGGCACGGCGACGGAGGTCCGCCGGTCCCACGGCAGCGCGACGGCCAGCACGGGCAGCAGCACGATGGAGGCCATGGCCCAGCCGGGATGCCAGGACGACCACACGTACCAGCTCTGGCTCATCCAGAGGTAGCCGATCGCGGCCCACAGCGAGGTGCCGAGGATGGCCGGCCAGGCGAAGCGGGTGGGCCTGGCGACCAGGAACGGCATGAACCACAGCAGGTACTGCGCGCCGAGACGCGGGGTGACGACCATGAAGGCCAGCAGGATCGCCGTCGTCATGTCGACGGGGTCGGCCTTGCGCCACACCCAGCAGACGGCCAGGACGGTCGCGTAGATCAGGTAGGTGCCGATCTTGGCGTAGGCGGAGTGGAGCGTCCAGTCGCCGCCGACCAGCACCGCCGTCCAGCCCCATTCGCCGACGATCGGCCGGATGTCGCTCATGACGTCCATCACCTTGGGGATGTCGGCCAGCGAGGTGCCCGCGAAGATCGGCAGCGTGACGAGGAAGAACACCGGCGGGACGCCGGTGGCGGCCAGCCCGATGAGGCGCGCCCTGAAGTTCGGCAGCAGCAGGACCATGCCGGGGATGAGCCAGATCGGCCAGCTCTTCGCGCACAGCGCCAGGCCCATCAGCAGGCCGGCCCACATCGCCCTGCGGTAGGCGGGCGCCTCGGCGGCCCGGAAGGTGAGGACCTTCCGCAGGTCGAATCTGGCGACCGCCTCGCGGACCGTCATCGTGAAGCCGTGCCGGTCGGGCTGGCCGGGACCGCGCGCCACCACGAAGGCCGCCACGCCGAACACCAGCGCGACCGGCTCGACCTGCCCATGGACGGAGGCGACCAGGAGCGCCAGCGGGTTGAGCGCGTACTGGAAGGCGCGCAGAGACGCGCGCGGGCCGCCGGCCAGCTTTCCGACCAGCGGGATCAGCACGATGTCGGCGACCACGGTGACCAGGCGGCCCGCGTACTCCCAGGGGATGCCCAGCCACAGGAGGATCCCGTAGACGTAGGGGATGGTCGGCAGGAAGTGCCACCCGCCGTTGCTGCCCAGGACGGGGTCCTGCCGGTTGAGTACCGCCTCGCCGGCCGGCTTGAAGCTGTTGACGAAGTCGACAGGCTGCCAGGTGTCGATCGCAGACGTGTACATGATCAGCACGCGGACCCCGATGCCCACCGCGAGGGCGAGCCAGAGCGGGGGTCGCCAGTCACGCCACTGCGCGATGAGAGCGAACACGACACCTGAGACGAGGACGATCCCCGTGAGCACTGCGTAGTCCATGGCGGCTCCTAGCCTGCCTCACGATCGGAGGTACTGCCACCCATAAGGCGGGTCGCAGCACCCCGGATCGTCACTCAGTGTGTTCAATGAGAAGCATGGGGGGATCACGGGGCAACGCGCTGCTGGTCGGGCTCTACCGGGAGGCGAGAGGCAGGGTCGCCGACCCTGTCGCGGCCTGGGCGCAACTCACAGCCAATCCACAGGTACGGCAGGCCTACCAGCGCGGCAGGGGCGGAGAGGTGGCACCGCTCGGCGACGACGAGGTCGCCGAGATCGTCGCCGCCGCCCACGTGCACACGATCGCCGCCTACGGCCCCGATCGGGTCGCCGCCCACTCCACCTCCATGATCGCCAGGTTCGTCGGCCTGATCGGCGGCACGGTCCTGTTCGACCAGCCGCTGGTCGCCGCGCAGGTCTTCGGCCCCTGCTCGGAGGTGCCGGAGCCGGCCGACTGGGAGCAGGCCGCCTACGCGGTCATGTGGGGCGAGAACGACCGCGCGATCCGCTCGCCCGACACGCACTGGCTGGTGGCCGGGCGCTACCCGGGGCAGAAGGTGGTCGCGATCGGCAGCCACCCCATGCGGCTGTCGGACGAGACCGTCGTGGTGCGCTCGGGCACCGACGCCGCGCTCGCCATGGCGATGGGGCACGTGCTGCTGAAGGAGTTCCACCTGGAGCGGCCGGCGTTCGCCGAGCACGCCAAGCAGCGCACCGACCTGCCGTTCCTCGTGCGGCTGCGCGAGCGCGCCGACGGCTACGTGGCCCACCGCTTCCTCACCGCCGCCGACCTGGGCGACACCTCGCCCACCGCCGCGCTGAAGACGGTGCTGCTCGACGGCGACGGCGCCCCCGTGGTGCCGAACGGGTCGCTGGGCCTGCGCCGCGATCCCGCCCGCTGGAACCTGACGCTGGAGACCGACCCGGCGCTCACCGTGTACGGCACGGCCGGCGACGGCGTCGAGCTGCTGCTCCCCCGCTTCGACGAGGGATCGGGCGTGCTGCGCAGAGGCGTGCCCGTCATGCGGGTCGGCGACCATGTGGTCACGACCGTCTACGACCTGCTGCTCGCCCAGTACGGCGTGGCGCGTGACGGGCTTCCCGGCGCCTGGCCGGCCGGCTACGACGACACGCGGGAGCCGTACACGCCGGGCTGGCAGGAGCCGATCACCGGTGTCAGCGCCGCGCGGGCGCTGAAGGTGGCCCGCGAGCTGGCCGAGACCGCGCTGCGCACCGGCGGCAGGTGCATGATCATGCCGGGGCGGCTGGGCACCGAGCACGCCGACACCGCGCACCGGGCGATGCTCGCGCTGCTGGTGCTGACGGGCTCGGCCGGGGTGCGCGGCGGCGGCTGGGGCGGGCCGCGGGCCGAGAGCGAGCGGGTGGTGGAGACGGGGCTCTACTTCTACCTGCACGCCGACCGGTGGCGCTACGACTGCACCGACGTGGGCATGCTGTCCTGGCAGCTGGGCGAGGGACTGTTCAACGACCGGGCGCCGTGGCCGGTGCTGGCCGAGGCGGTGCGCGAGGGGTGGCTGCACATGTCGCCCGAGTACGACCGCAACCCGCTCGACCCGGACGGCGACCCGGGGCGCCGCGCCTGCGACGAGCCTGACGACCCGCGCAACTGGCCGAGGGTGCTGACGCTCGCGCACGGCGACCTGGCCGACCCGTGTTTCGAGCACCATCTGGTCAACGGGAAGCTGGACCTGCTGGTGGGCCCGTCCCAGTACGCCGACGTGCCGCTGCCCGACGTGGGGCTGCTGGCCGAGACGTTCGCGAAGCTGTCGGTCGACCATCTGGGCAGGCGCAGGGACATGGTGGGCGGCCGCGTCGTGGAGCGCAACTACCCGGAGACGGCGGCGCTGCTGGCCGCCGTGCCGGGGCCGGCCGTACGGCCCGAGGGCATGCCGTGGCTGACGCTGACGGGCCGCATGCACACGCTCGTCGACCATGACTGGATGCACGAGTACGGCGAGGCGCTGCCCATCTACCGGCCGCCGGGCTCGGGACATCACGTGAAGCCGACGGTGATGGTCAGGCATCGCGGGCAGGAGGGCTGACTCCCGCCCGCGATCCCCCGGCCCATCAGCACACCGTCAGCGCAGGCCGTCCAGGTACGGGCGGTGCGAGCGGGAGAACTCGAAGCCGTTGTGCCGGTCCCAGTTCACCGACCAGGCCATCAGGCCCCGCAGGTTCGGGTACACCCCCCTCGGCTGGTAGGAGCCGCAGCCGGTGCCCTTGGCCAGGCAGGTGAACGCCTTCTGGACCTCGGCGACGGTGGTGAACCCGTTGCCCGCGTTGGGCGAGGCGGGCAGGCCGATGGCGACCTGGGCCTGGCGGAGCGCGGGGAACACGTTGCCGGCGTTGCCCATGATGGGGAATCCGGCGAGCAGCATGTCGGTCATCGCCACGTGGAAGTCGTGCCCGCCCATCGTGTGGTACTGCCCGTCCAGGCCCATGATCGGCCCGGAGTTGTAGTCCTGCACGTGAAGCAGGGTCAGGTCGTCGCGCAGCGCGTGGATGACCGGCAGGTAGGAGGCGCTCCTGGGGTCGGCGGTGCCGTTCGGGCCCGGCCCGTAGAACTGGTGGCCGAGCTGCACGAAGAACGTCTCGGGCGCCATGGTCAGCACGAACCGCGCGCCGTACCTGGCCTTGAGCGCCTTCAGCGCGGAGATCAGGTTGACCACGACGGGGGTGGTGGGGTTGCTCAGGTTCGTGTCGCCCTGGTTGAGGTAGAGCGAGTGGCCCTCGAAGTCGACGTCGAGGCCGTCGAGGCCGTAACGGTCGATGATCGCCGACACCGACGCGACGAACGTGTCGCGCGCGGCGGTGGTGGTGAGCTGGACCTGGCCGTTCTGCCCGCCGATGGAGATGAGCACCTTCTTGCCCGCGGCCTGCTTGGCCCTGATGGCGGCGACGAAGTCGGCCTCGGACTCGACGTTGGGGCATTCGGCGACCGGACATCTGGCGAACCTGATGTCCCCTGAGGTGACCGAGGTGGGCTCGCCGAAGGCGAGGTTGACGAAGTCCCACTCGGCGGGCACGTCGGCCATCCTGACGTAGCCGGAGCCGTTGGCGAACGAGGCGTGCAGGTAGCCGGCCATCATCCTGCTGCTCGGCCCTCCGCCGCCGGTCGAGGTGGTCCCGCTGACCTCCTGCGTGTACGGCGAGCAGTTGCCCGACGGGTCGCAGGCGCGCGCCTTGAACCGGTAGGTGGTGGCCGGGTTGAGCCCGGTGGCGGTGTGGGAGGTGCCGGTGACCTGGGTGGGGGCGGCGCCGTCCCTGGAGATCTCGTAGCGGGCGACGGTGCCGGAGTCGTCGGTGGATGGCGACCAGGTGACGGTGAGCGAGCTGCTGGTGGGGCCGCCGACGGCCAGGTTGCCCGGCACGGTGGGCGGGGTGGTGTCGCCGCCTCCTCCCGGGCCGTCGAGCACGACGTCGTCGGCCAGGTAGGGGCCCTGGCCGTACCAGCCGTTGACGTGGACGGTCACGGCGGTGGTGCTCGCGCCGGTGGAGAAGGAGGTGGTGAGCTGCCGCCAGGTGGCGCCGGGCGCGCCCCACGTGCTGGCGTTCACGCCGGTACCCGTGGCGCCGAGGAAGACGTAGGCGCCCTGCACCCAGGCGGACAGCTGGTAGGCGGTGTTCGGCTGGACGGTGACGGTCTGCCCGCAGCGGGCGAAGTCGGTGCCCGCGGGGCTGCCCTGGAGCGCCTTGGTGCCGCCGTGGACGGGGCTGGAGACCGTGGTCGCCAGCGAGCAGGTCCATCCGGCCAGGCCCGACTCGAAGCCGGGGTTGACGGCGAGGTTGGCGGCGAGGTTGGCGGCGGGGCCGGCGGCCGTGCCGGTGGCGGGGCCGGCGGTGATGCCGGCGGCGGCGACGGGGTGGGCGGGGGTCAGGGGCAGCACGGCCATGGCGAGTGCGAGGGCGGCCGCGGCCGCGGGCTTGCTCAGGTTCATGCGTGCGGTTCCTCGATCGTGGTGCGTGGGGGGTGCGGCCTCCCGTCCCGGGAGAGGAGGCGAGCTCTCCCGGGACGGGAGCCGGGCCGGCGCTCGGGAGGGGCGAGCGCCAGGGGGGCGCTCCGGAGGGGGGAGCGCCGGGGGTGGGCCTGGATCAGAACCCTGCGGTGGTCCTGGTGAACTCCCACTCGGTCTGGGCGATGCCGCTGCAGTTGGAGGTCACGCCGCCGCCGGGGCACGGCCGGTCGCGGTTGACCGCCCAGTACGCCAGGCGGGTCAGCCCCTTGGACCTGGCCCAGGTGGTGATCTGGGTCCAGGTAGCGGGCGTGGTGAGCTCCTGCTGGTCGGACAGGCCGTTCATGCCCGAGATGCCCATGTGCGCGTACGCCTGGGCGTCGGTCCAGCCGAACGCGCTCTTCAGCGTGTTCTTCAGGCCCTCGGAGGCGTTGACGGTGTCGGTGTAGATGTCCGAGCCGCCGAAGTCGAACGGCATGATCGTGTAGTTGTCGATCGGGACCGCTAGCTCCTTGGCGCGGTTGACCAGGCGGACGCCGTGGGCGTTCGGCCCGGTCCTGGTGGTGCCGAAGGTGACGACGACCTTGACGTTCGGGTTGTTCTGCTTGACGATCTTCAGGCCGTTCAGGATGCGGTCCTGCACGGTGTAGTTCTCGAACTCGTCGGTGTTCTCGATGTCGAAGTCGACGACCGCGGGGCCGACGGCGTTGACGACCTGCTGGACGGCGCCCGCGAAGGCCTGCGGGGTCGAGCAGTTCGGGCCCAGCTTGTTGCCCTGCCAGCCGCCGAAGGAGACCTGGACGCTGCCGCCCTTCGACTTGATCGTGGAGATCGCCTGGGCGTCGGTGCCGCCGGTCAGCGGCCGGTTGCCGTCCCATGCGGGGGTGCAGCCGCCGCTGGACAGGATGAAGGCCATGGTGAAGGACTTCACGCCGGTGGCGTCCATGACGGTGCCGGGGTTGGGCGGGTTGCCCCAGCCCATGTAGAGGTAGGGCGCGCCGGGCATGCTGGCCCCGGTCGGGCAGCCGGTGGTGGAGCCGGTGACGGAGGCGCTGGAGCCGGACTCGCCCGCGGAGTTGTAGGCCCTGACGGTGTAGGTGTGCGAGGTGCAGGCGCCGAGGCCGGAGATCGTGGCCGAGGTGCCGCTGACCTGGGCGCGCTGGGTCGAGCCCTCGTAGACGCGGTAGCCGGTCACCGTACCGCCGGCCGCGCCCCATGACAGGGAGATCGAGGTGTCGGTGGCGCCGGTGACGGTGGGCGCGCCCGGCTGGCCGGGCACCCCGGTGCCGCCGGAGGTGGCGGCGGTGACCGCGGCGCTGGCGGCCGACAGGTTGCCGGCCGCGTCGCGGGCGCGGACGGTGTAGGTGTAGCTGGTGCCCGAGGCCAGGCCGGTGTCGGTGTGGGTGGTGCCGGTGACCGTGGTCACCAGCGTGGAGCCGCGGTAGACGTTGTAGCCGCTGACCCCGACGTTGTCGGTGGAGGCGTTCCACGCCAGCGAGACGCTGCTGGAGGTGCTGCCCGTGGCGCGCAGGTCGCCCGGCACCGAGGGTGGGGTGGTGTCTCCGCCGCCGGAGACCGTCTTCCACAGGGCGGGCACGTTGGGCGGCTCCCAGCCGGGCTGCGAGGTGTGCGCCTGCAGGCATTCGTAGTCGACGCCGTCGTGGGTGACGCGGGTGCCGATGGTGTACGACGTCCAGGCCTGCCACGCGGGATAGGCGGCGACCGTGACGCCCTGCGCGGCGGCGGGCGTGGAGGTGGCGAGGCCGGTGACCGCGAGGGCGAAGGCGGCCAGCAAGGCGAGCATCATGCGTCTCATGGCATTCCCTGGAGGTGGGGCTTGACGGTCTTGGCGAAGTTCCAGTTGTTGCTCGCGTCCCAGTTGATGGACCAGGTCATCGCGCCCCTGATGTCGGGGTAGGCGCGGGGAGGGACGAAGGTGCCGCAGCCGGTCCGCTTGGCGAGGCAGTCGAGCGCCTGGTTGACCAGGCTCGGCGCGACGACGCCGCCGCCTGCCGCGCCGGGGCCGGCGGGCAGGCCGAGCGCCACCTGGTCGGGGCGCAGGCCGTTCTCGAGCTGGATGCAGGCCAGCGCGACCATGAAGTTGACGGTGCCCTGGGAGTAGGCGGCGTTCTGGTCGCAGCCGAGCATGGAGCCCGAGTTGTAGTACTGGGTGTGGACGACGGTGAGGATGTCCTTGATCGACAGGGCCAGCTTGAAGTACTCGGCGCCCGTCGACTGCATGTCGATGGTCTGCGGCGCCATCGTGATGATCAGGCCGGAGCCGGCCTTCGCCCGCAGCGACCTGAGGGCCTGGGCCATGTAGGTGGCGTTGAGCCCGTTCTCCAGGTCGATGTCGACGCCGTCGAAGCCGTAGGCCTGCATGATGGCGTGGACGGTGTCGGCGAACTTCGTGGCCGCGGCGGCACTGGCGACCTGGACGCGGCCCGCCTCCCCGCCGACCGACAGGATGACCTTCTTGCCGCGCTGGTGGAGGGCGGCGACGTCGGCCTTGAACTGGGCGTCGGTGTAACCGCCCACGGCGGTCGCCAGGCCGGGGTCGACGCCGAAGACGACCTCGCCCGGGGTGGCGGTGGCCTCGCCGAAGGCGATCGCGACCAGGTCGTACTCGTCGGGTACGGCCGACAGCTTCAGCTCGACGGCCTGGTTGACGAAGTTGTGCCAGTAGCCGGTGAGGAAGTGCCGGGGCAGCGGGCCCGCGGTGCATCCGGCCGTGGTGCCGGTGACGTCGCGTCCGGCCGACTCGCCGACGGAGTTGAAGGCCCTGACGGTGTAGGTGTGCGTCTCGCAGGTGCCCAGGCCGGTGATCGTGGCGCTGGTGCCCGTCACCGTGGTCTTCGGCGTGGTGCCCTCGTAGACCCGGTAGCCGGTGACGGTGCCGCCGGCCGTACCCCAGGACAGGGAGATGGACGAGGTCGTGGAGGTGGCGGTGGCCGGTCCCGGCTGGCCGGGGACGCCCGGCTGGGGTTCGCCGCCGCCGCAGGAGGCGCCGTTGATCGTGCAGCCGGTGATGCCGGGGAAGTTGCCGGGGCTGCCGTTGAATCCGAAGGTCGTGGTGGCGCCGGGGGCCAGCGGGCCGGCCCAGCCGGGCGCGGTGAAGGTGTAGTGCTGGCCGCTCCGGGACATCGTGGCGTCCCAGGCCGACGGGATGGAGTAGCCGGCCGGCACGTCGAACTGGACGTTCCAGGAGACGGGGGCGGAGGTGCCGTTGGTGATGGTGACCCTGCCCGCGAAGCCCGAGCCCCAGTCGGCGGCTTTGGCGAAGGTGGCGGTGAGGCCGGCGGCGTGCGCGGGCGAGGCGACCAAGGCGAAGGCGAGGGTGATCAGGGCTACCACTGATGCGCGTAATCTCACGCTGTTCCTTCTTTTCGGGGGGTGCGCGCCCTTTGCATGGGCTGTCAGGGCGAGTCAGGCGAGGGCGCGCCGCGCGACGACCTCCCGGGCCGGCGGGACGGCGCGGCGCGATGCGCTGCCCCGCGGGACCGGGCGGGGAGCGTGACCGTTGTCGCAGGTGGGGTGCGGGGGGTGGGGGGGTGTGCGAGGGTCCGTTGGGGCGTCTTTCATGATTTCTTTTAGGAAAGTTTCCTAAGAGTTGTCGCGATCGTAGCCTTGACACCGATCCCTTACAAGACCCAAAAAACCACCCCTCCCGGCCTGCGAGGAAGCCGGAAGGGGTGGGACTGTGACCGGGTCTCGGCTACGGCGTGTGAGTGATCTTCACATCGTCGACGCCCGCCTCGACCAGGGAGGCGGTGGAGGCGTCCGCCGCGTCGACGACGATCCTGACCGTCTGGCCCGCGTGCGAGCTCAGGTTGGCGGTCGCCACCGTCCACGCGCCGTTCCTGTTGGTGGCCGCGCCCTGCTGGTTGACGACCGTGGTCGTGGTGGAGCCGACCACCCGCACCCTGAAGTAGTCGGCGGTGGAGGAGTTCGAGCCGTGCGCCAGGTACCACGACAGCGACAGGTTGAGCGTGCCCGAGGCCGGCAACGTGATCGGTGGCGACTGGATGGTGGTCACGCCGCCGTCGATGTCGTAGTCACCCGCCGACGTGCCCGCCAGAGGCCCCGTCACCAGGTCGTTGACGCCGCTGACCGTGGTGCCGAGCTGCTTGGCGCCGGAGGAGGTGGTCGCCGCGGGGTCGCCGCGCTCCCACCGGCCGGTCGTCGCGGTGTCGGTGCCGGCCGGGTTCGCCGTCCAGCCAGTCGCGCTCTCGAAGGTGTCGGAGTAGATCGTGGTCCCGCCGCCCGCGCCGCAGTACTGGGCCTCCTTGCCGATGATCCGGTAGACGCAGTCGGAGTACTCGAGGAAGCGGAGCACGGCCTCCTTGTTGCGTGTGGTCTGCGGGACGATCTGCTCGTCAGGCGGGTAGAAGCCGGGGCTCGCCCCCGTCGGGTACATCTCGAACGTGAAGCTGAAGATCTTGTAGACGCCCCACAGCCAGTCGTCGATCGTGCCGTCGGTGATGTAGAGGTCGCTGGCCTGTTCGGGGGTGTAGCTGTTGGTGGAGGCCATGTTCTGGCCGAGCGTGGCGTGCGCGTCCCTGTCGTCCTGCGTCAGGCCGGGCGCGGTGTCGTTGAAGGTGTAGCCGTAGGGCCACAGGATCAGCTCGCTGTAGGTGTGCCAGTCGATGTGCGACTTGATCTGCTGCACGCCGCCGACGACGCGGCCGCGCACCCAGTCGGCCACCGCCCGCACCTCGGGAGTGGACTCGGCCGACGCGCCGCGGTAGGTGTCGCTGGAGGGGGAACCGGACGAGCCGCCGCAGCAGCCCCAGTTGTAGCCCCAGTTGCGGTTCATGTCGGTGCCGATCGCCGTGGAGCCGGAGTTGGGCTGCCGGTTCTTGCGCCACGACCGGTAGGAGCCGGTGGCGATGTCGTACTCGCCGCCGTCGGGGTTGAGGTCCGGCATGATCCAGATCTCGCGGGTGTTGACCAGGTCGGTGATGCGCGAGTCGGTGCCGTAGCCCTCGGCGAGCAGGTGCATGATGTACAGCGCCATCTCGACCGTGAGGTGCTCGCGGGCGTGCTGGTGGGCGGTGAAGAGCACCTCGGTCTCGGCCTCGTCGGAGCCCACGTTGTCACTGATCTTGACGCCGATCAGCGGCCTGCCCTCGTAGGAGGTGCCGTAGACGAACTTGCTGGCGATCGCCGGATGCGCGGCCACCAGCGCGTCCACGTCCGCGGTCATCTCCGCGTAGTTGTGGTAGCCGGAGTCGGACGGAGGGAAGTCAGCGGCCCGCACACCGGACGGGGGTAACGGGGACGGCAGCTCCACGACCCGGTAGCCGAGCCGTTTGATCGCGGCGACCTCGTCCGCGGTCGCGCTCACCACCACCGAGTCGGCGGCCACCTCGTTGATCGCCGCGCCCGTGGATGCCACGGCGCTGCGCTCCCGTGCGTCGGCCGGCCCCTGCACCCTGTACTGCTTGTTGGGCGGCGGTTCCGCGCTCGCCCCTGCCCCTGTCACGCCGGTCAGGCAGATCAGGGCCAGAACGGACAGCAGGATGACTAATCGACTTCTCACCTTCAGCCTCCTCAGGCTTGACGGGCGTCTGCACCGAGAGTGAAGAAGCTCGCACAACCGGAAAAGGCCCAAATTTTCAGAAGCGGACCAGCGCCTCGTCCAACGGCTTCCGCCGCAGGTCGGGCACCTCCGCGTCGGGCGCGGCGTGGCCGACGGGGAACAGGATGTAGGGCCGCTCGTTGCCCGGCCGCGCGCAGATCTCGCTGAGGAAGGCCATCGGGTTGGGCGTGTGCGTCAGCGTCGACAGGCCCATGGTGTGCAGCGCGGTGATGAACAGGCCGCAGGCGATGCCCACGCTCTCGTTGACGTAGTAGTGCTTCACCCTGCTGCCGTCGGCGCGCACGCCGTACTTCTCGGCGAAGCACACCACGATCCACGGCACCACCTCGAGGTAGCCCTTGTCGGAGGTCGTCCCGAGCGGCGCCAGCGCCTGCCGCCACTCGGGGGTCAGTCGGCCGCCCTCGTAGTTCTGGCGCTCCTCGACCTCGGCCGCCTGCCTGATCCGCCGTTTGGTCGCGGGGTCGCCGATCAGCACGAACTTCCACGGCTGCTGGTGGGCGCCGGACGGAGCGGTGTTGGCGGCCATGACGGCCAGCTCGACGCACTCCCTCGGCACGGGTTCGGCGCTGAAGAAGCGCACGCTGCGCCGCCGGTCGACGTGCTCGTAGAAGGCACGGCCCCGGCGCACCATCTCCGCCTCGTCGAGACGGTCGGCCGCGTAGGGGACGAACGGATACCTGTGCTCCATGGACCGCAGTGTCCGCAGCGGTGACGATGATGACAACACCGCGCCCTCTATCCTGACGAAAAGTCAGCCAGAGGCCCGCCAAGGAGCCAGATTGCCAGCACGCCGTACCGGACTCGACGATCTCGACCTGCTCATCCTGCGCCTGGTGCGGGACCGCCCGCGCACCGGCCTGCTGGAGATCGCCCGCCTGGCAGGCGTGGCGCGCGGCACCGTGCAGGCGCGGCTCGACCGGATGGCCGCCGACGGCGTGATCAGCGGTTTCGGCCCGGCCCTCTCCCCCACCGCGCTCGGCTATCCGGTGCAGGCCTTCACCACCCTGGAGGTGGAGCAGGCCGCCCGCGAGCACATCTCCTCCGCCCTGCACGCCATCCCCGAGCTGCTGGAGGCCTACATCGTCACCGGCCCGGGCGATGTCTGGTGCCGCATCGCCGGGCGCGACAACGAGCACGTCCAGCGGGTGATCGACGGCATGCTGACCATCCCGGGCGTACGGCGCAGCACGACCGTCATCACGCTGTCCGAGGTCGTCGCGCACCGGGTCCACCCGCTGGCAGGCATCCCGGACTGACCTGACAGGCCGCCTGCCAGGCACCTGCCAGGGCACTGCCAGAGCACTGTCAGCGGCCGGCGGCACCGTAGCGGGCATGACGTATGCGATCGAAGCCGAAGGGCTGGTCAAGAGATACGGCGACAAGGTGGCCCTGGCCGGGATCGACCTGCGCGCCAGGACCGGGACGGTGCTGGGCGTCCTCGGCCCGAACGGCGCGGGCAAGACCACGGCCGTGCGCATCCTCGCCACCCTCCAGGCCGCCGACGCGGGCCGGGCCACGGTCGGCGGGTTCGACGTGCGCGCCCAGTCCGCGCGGGTGCGCGAGCTGATCGGGCTGACCGGGCAGTACGCCTCGGTCGACGAGCAGCTGACCGGCACGCAGAACCTGGTGATGATGGGCCGCCTGCTCGGCCTGCCCCGCGACGCGGCCAGGGCCAGGGCCGCCGAGCTGCTGGACAGGTTCGGGCTGAGCGAGGCCGGCGGCAGGAAGGCCGGCGGGTACTCCGGCGGCATGCGCCGCCGCCTGGACCTGGCCGCCAGCCTGGTCAGCCGCCCCCGCGTGCTCTTCCTCGACGAGCCCACCACCGGGCTCGACCCTCACGCCCGCAACGAGCTGTGGCAGGTGGTCAGGGAGCTGGTCGCCGACGGCGTGACCGTGCTGCTGACCACGCAGTACCTGGACGAGGCCGACCAGCTCGCCGACGACATCCTGCTGATCGACGGTGGCCGCGTGGCCGCCTCCGGCACCCCCGGCGAGCTCAAGGCCAAGGCGGGCGGGCACCGCCTGGAGGTCAGGCCGCTGCACGAGCCCGACGCGGAGCGGATCACCGCGATCATGGGCGGCCTCAGCGTGCCCATCCACGACCTGGCCGAGGCGCCCGCGCTGCTCAGGAAGCTCGACGAGGCGGGCATCGTGCTCGCCGAGCACGCGTTGCGCCTGCCCTCCCTCGACGACGTCTTCCTCAGCCTGACAGGAGCATCGAAGTGATCTCGCAGAGCCTCACCCTCGCCTGGCGCAGCCTCGTCCCGCTGAGGAACAGCCCCGGCCAGCTCGTCGGCCTGCTGATGCAACCGATCTTCATGATCGTGGTGTTCGTCTACCTGTTCGGCGGCTCGGGCGGCGACAGGGCGGGCGCGGTGCAGTACATGCTGCCCGGAGTCCTCACCCAGGTGGCGCTGATCACCACCATCGGCACCGGCATGAACTTGGCCACCGACATCGGCAACGGGGTGTTCGACCGGTTCAGGACGATGCCGATCGCCAGGGCCGCGCCCCTCGCCGGCCGGATCCTGGCCGACCTGGCCACGCTCATGGTCACCATCATGATGTCCCTGCTGATCGGCTACGTCGTGGGCTTCAGGATCCGGACCGGCCCGCTGGAGGCGCTGTCCGCCGTCGGGCTGATGGTGCTGTTCGCCTTCGCGCTGAGCTGGGCGTCGGCCTACCTGGGGCTGGTGACGAAGTCCGTGACCACGATGCAGAGCATGGCCAGCGCCGTCCTGCTCCCGCTCACCTTCGGCAGCACCGCCTTCATCCCGGCCACCGGCCTGCCCGGCTGGCTGGTGTGGTGGATGAACGTCAACCCCGTCTCGCACCTGGCGTCCGCGCTGCGCGGGTTGATGGTCGGCGGTACGCAGGCCGCCGACGTGTGGTTCACCCTCGGCTGGGCCGCCGCCATCGCCGCGGTGTTCGTGCCGCTGGCGCTGCGCGCCTACGCCAGGCGGGTCAACTGATCACGGGACATGCGCCCGCCGCGCCCGAACGCCGCCTCGAAGGCCGCGTCACCGAGCGCGGCACGCGTGTCGGCGGCGGTTCTGGCCATCTCGGCGCCCCCTCCGCCGACACCGCCGTGGACGGCGCTCGCCCCGCCGAGCAGGACGGCGGCCCGCTCGGCGTCGCCGTCGGCCAGCGCCACCTGGGCGAAACCGGCGAGCGCGGCGGCCAGGATCGGCAGGTCCGGCGCCGCCCCGAAGGTCTCCACCGCAAGCCGCAGCTGCTCCCTGGCGCCCTGCGGGTCGCCCGCCTCCAGCAGCGCCCTGCCGTAGGAGGTGCGCGCCCAGCTCACCTGCTGCGGCAGCACGTCGCTCATCGCGGGCAGCGCGGCGAGGAGTTCCTCGTAGCGTGCCAGCGCCGCCGCTCCGTCCCCGGCCAGCCGCGCCAGCTCGGCCTCGCCGAGCCGCAGGTGCAGCAGCACCTGCTGCGACGTCTCGCCCGAGACGACCGCCCTGGCCCTGGCCAGGTCGGCGGCGCCGCCCTCGGCGTCGCCGCCCTGGGCGCGCAGCAGCGCCACCGTGGTGAGCGTGGTGATCGTGTCCTCGACGCTCACCCATCCCACGGTGAGCGCCCCCGCCTCCGCGATCAGCTCGGCGGCCGGCTTGCCGCGAATGACCCGCGCCCCGGCCAGGGCCAGCAGCGACTCGCTCAGGCCCCACCGGTCGCCGACCCGCCTGAATCCGGCGACCGCCCGCTCCAGATCGTCCTCCGCCAGCGGGTGGGCCGACCGCCAGCCGCCCCTGATCATCAGCGCGGCGCTCGACAGCCACGGGTCCTCGGCCGCGACGTACTCGTCCAGCAGCTCGGCCAGGCGCTCCTCCTGCCGCGTCATCGCGGCCAGCACGGCCCTGCCCAGCCACAGCATCGGATGGACGGGGCCCTCCGCGCGAGCCAGGACGATCACCCGCTCCATGTCGTCCAGGATCCGCCCCAGCGCGTCGGGCTCGTTCAGCAGCCGCCCGATGAACCGGGTGCCGACACCGAAGGTGCAGGCGGCGTAGGCGGCCGCCAGCCCCGGCGGCGGGCCGTCGCCCGCCCGCTCGGCCAGCTCGATCACCTGCGTGGCCCACGCCTCGCCCTCGGCCCGGTAGCCGCACAGCCACCAGTACCAGGTCAGCGCCCCGCACAGGCGCAGCGCCAGCTCCACCTCGCCGGTGTCGAGCGCCCAGCGCAACGCCGCCGCGTGGTTGTCGCGTTCGGCGGCCAGCCGCTCGATCCACACCAGCTGCTCGGCCGTGCGCAGGTGCGGCACCGCCGCCTCGGCCAGCTCCGCGAAGTGGACGGCGTGCGCCCTGCGCGGCTGCCGGCCGCCGTCCATGGCGTAGGCCCTGATCGTCTCCAGCATCGTGTAGCGGCCCTGGGCGTCCATCCTGACCAGCGACTTGTCCACCAGCGCGCCGAGCGCCTCGATCCCCGCCCCGCACACGGCCTCGACCGCCTCCAGCGTGGCTCCGCCCGGGAACACCGCGAAGCTCTCGGCCAGCGCCCGTTCCTCCTCGGTCAGCAGGTCCCAGCTCCACTCGACCACCGCGCGCAACGTCTGCTGCCGGGGCAGCGCCGTCCTGCTGCCGCCGGTCAGCAGCCTGAACCTGTCGTCGAGCCGGTCGGCCAGCTGGACGGGCGTCATCGTGCGCAGCCTGGCCGCGGCCAGCTCGATCGCCAGCGGCATCCCGTCGAGCCTGCGGCAGATGGCCACGATCGCGGCCACGTTCCGCTCGTCGAGCCTGACGCCGCTGGCCCGGTCGAGCAGGAGCCGCACCGCCGGAGACGCCGCCGCCACGCCCGGCTGCGCCCCCTCGGGCGGCAGCTCGAGCGGCGGGATGGCCGCCAGCCGTTCCCCCTGCACGCCGAGCGGCTCCCTGCTGGTGGCCAGCACCCTCAGGCCGGGACACTCGATCAGGAGCCGTTCGGCCAGCACGGCCGCCGCCGCCACGAGGTGCTCGCAGTTGTCGAGCACGATGAGCGCCTTGCGGCCGGCGAGCGCGCCCACCAGCCGGTCGGCCGGGCTGACCTCCTCCGCCGCGCCCAGCGCCGGCCGGTCGGTGCCGCGCAGGTCGAGCGCGTCGAGCACGGCGCCGGGCACGTCGGCCGGGTCGGTGACGGCCGCCAGCTCGACCAGCCACGCCTCCTCGGCCAGCAGTGCCGCCTCCGTCGCCAGCCTGGTCTTGCCGGCGCCGCCGGGGCCGACGATGGAGACCATTCTCGAGGTCGCCAGCAGCCCGGTCAGCTCCTCCAGCTCCTCCTCGCGGCCGATGAAGCTGGTCAGCGGGCGTTTCACGCCCGGGCGGCGATGCCGTACGGCGGGCTGGACAGGGGGCCGGCCGGCCGGCGGGGCCGCAGGGAGGTCCCCCGACACCACCGCCAGATGGGCGGCGCGCAGCTCGGGGCCGGGATCGACGCCCAGCTCGTCGGCCAGGCGCGCCCTGGTGCGCTCGAAGAGGGCCAGCGCGTCGGCCTGCCGCCCGGCGGCGGCCATGGCGCGCACGGCGATCGCGCACAGCCGTTCGCGCAGCGGGTGGGCGGCCACCTCCGCCGCCAGGTCCACGGGCAGCCCCGCCGCCAAGCGCGCCTCGGCCCTGGTCTCGACCGCGGCGAGCCTGTCCTCCTCCAGCGCCGCCGCCACGTTGGCCAGGTGCGGCACCGTGGCCAGGTCGGCCAGCGCGGGCCCGCGCCACAGCTTCAGCGCCGCCTCCAGCTCGCCGGCGGCCACCAGGTCGTGGAAGCGGCGCACGTCCACCCGCGCGGTCAGCCGGTAGCCGCCCGGCCTGCTCTCCACCGCCTCGTACGGCCTGAGCGCCGCGCGCAGCCGCTTGACCAGCGTCTGGAGGGCGTTGGCCGCGTTGGCGGGCGGTTCGCCCGGCCACAGCGCGTCGATCAGCCGGTCGGCGGTGACCAGCCGTCCCTCCTCCAGCGCGAGCAGCGCCAGCAGGGCCCTGACCCTGGCGCCGCCGACCTCGATCGGCCCTTCAGGTCCCTCGACCTCCAGCGGACCGAGAATCGCCACACGCATACGCACATCTTGCCGTCCGGAAGGGCCCGCGCAGCCACCCCAGCCGCGCGAGCCCTCGATACCGGCTAATTCAGAGTAACTCAGTGGGTTTTATAGGTAAATACCCGTCTCCCTAGTCGGCGCGCACCCTCTCGCGCACCCACACCCCCGCCGGCTTGAGCCTGGAGGTACCCGCGAACGGGCCGTTCGGGCAGGTGCCCGAGATGAAGACGGCACCCGAGCGCGAGTCGTCGGAGTAGTTCCAGTTCACCCAGCTGATCTTCTTCTGCGCCATCAGGTCGATGTACTGCTGCGACCGGGTGAAGTTGTTCGAGCCGTCACCCGAGGCCGTCTGCGTACCGAACTCCGTGACGAACATCGGGATCCGGTCGGCCGCCCGCGACAGCGCGTTCAGGTACTCCGAGCCGTGGGAGGCGGCGTAGAAGTGGAAGGTGTACATGATGTTGGTCGCGTTGACCGGGTTGTTGACGACCTCGCTCTCGTCGGCCCCGTCCGAGACGCCGAGCGACGACCACGCGCGGGTCCCCACGAGGATCGGGGTCTCCGGATCGTGCTGCCTGATCACCGGGATCAACTGGTGGGCGTAGTTCCTGATCGTCGACCACGACACGCCGTTCGGCTCGTTGGCGATCTCGTACAGCAGGTTGTTCTTGCCGTTGTGCCGCTGCGCGATCTCGGTGAAGAAGGTCTTGGCCCTGCTCAGGTTCACCGTCGGATCGCCGGGGCTGAGCATGTGCCAGTCCACGATCGCGTACATCCCGCGCGCCGTGGCCATCTCGATCAGGTTGTGCACCCGGTCGGTGAACAGCCGCGGATCGGTCTCATAGCCGCCCTCCTGGATGTACATCGAGATCCGCAGGACGTCGGCCTTCCAGTCGGTGGCGAGGGCGTCCAGCGAGGCGGTGTTGAGGCACTGCGAGTACCACTGCAGGCCGTGCGAGCTCATGCCGCGCAGCTGGATCTGCTCGCCGCGCTCGTTGCACAGCCGTACCCCGCACACCTGGAGCTGGCCGTTGGCCTCCACCGGCGTGCCGGTGCCGCCCGGCTGCGTGGTGGCGGTGACCGCGGCGCTCCTGCCCGACTCGTTGTCCGACGGATCACGGGCGGTCACGGTGTAGGTGTGGGTGGACGACGGTGCCAGGCCGGTGATCGTGGCCGACGTGCCGCCGACGGTCGCCTTCAGCGTCGACCCCTCGTAGACCCGGTAGTCCTTGATCGTCCCGCTGTTGTCGGCCGAGGCGTCCCACGCCAGCGTGACGGAGCTGGAGGTGGTGGCCGTCGCCCGCGGGTTGCCGGGAACGGAGGGGCTCTCGGTGTCGGGCGGGCCCGCGGCCGAGACCGTCAGCCTGTCGAGGTTCGGTCCGCCGTTGGCGGTCGTGGCGGTGGCGCGGACGGTGTTGGCGCCCGCGTTCAGCGCCGCGGTGACGGTGGTCTCCGCCCACGTGCTCCACGCGCCCGTGCCGGGGAACTCCTTGGTCACGCCGGTCCCGTTGACCGCGATGGCCATCGGCCTGTCGGTGGTGGTGCCGTTGGCGTAGCGGAAGGTCAGCGCCGCGTTCCCGGCCGCGGCGGCGTTGACCGTGAACTCGACGTAGGAGCCCGCGACGTTGGTGTAGTCCACGAAGCCGGTGCCGGTGTACCCGGCGTGCTTGGTGTCCACGATGCCCTGCGAGATGACCGCGTTCTCCGCCTGGTACTCGTTCGACGGGGCGGCAATGTCGATCTCGGCGTAGTCGAGGTTGGGCCCGCCGTTGGCGGTCGTGGCGGTGGCGCGGACGGTGTTGGCGCCCGCGTGCACCGGCGCCGTGACGGTCGTCGAGGCCCAGGTGGACCAGGCTCCCGTGCCGGGGAAGTTCTTGGTCACGCTGGTCCCGTTGACCGCGACGGCCATCGGCCGGTCGGTGGTGGTGCCGTTGGCGTAGCGGAGCACGATCGAGGCGGTGCCCGCCGCGGCGGCGTTCACGGTGAACTCGACGTAGGAGCCCTGGACGTTGTCGTAGTTGACGAAGCCGGTGCCGCTGAAGCCCGCGTGGTTGGACTCGACCGCCCCTTGGGAGACGGTCGCGTTCTCCGCCTCGAGGCGGGAGGGCGCCTGGGCCAGGGCGGGCGCGGCCAGGCAGGTGGTGAGGACGGCGGTGAGCGCGAGGAAGCGGACGGGTCGGAGCATCGCCCCTCCGGTTTATTAGGAAACTTAACTAACGATCAATCGGAGAATAGGTCTGACCACTCCCGGGCACAAGGCCCAAATTGACAGGCATCAGACAGGAACGCTGACGGCCTTGACGAAGTAAGTCCGATGCGCCACGCGCAGGGCCGCGCTAGGCGCGCAGCATGCCGCGCAGGATAGCGTCGAGCGTGCCGGCCTCCTGCTCGGTGAGCCGGGCGGCCAGCCGCGCCAGGTTGGCCGCGTGCTCGGTGAGGGTGGCGTCGATGACCTCGCGGCCCCGCTCGGTGAGCGAGACGCGGAAGCTGCGCCGGTCGGCGGGGTCGAGGCTGCGCTCGACCAGCCCCGCCGCCTCCAGCCGGTCGATGCGGTTGGTCATGCCCGCCCGCGACATCATCAGCACGTCCGACAGCTCCGACGGCATCAGCGTGTACGGCGGGCCCGACCGGCGCAGCGCCGCCAGCACGTCGAACTCGCCCGGTCGCAGGCCGTGGCGCCGGAAGACCTCCTCCACGGCCGACTCCACCAGCCGCGACGCCTGGCCGAGGCGGCCGAAGACGCCCATCGCCGACAGGTCGAGGTCCGGACGCTCGCGCCGCCACTGGGTGAGGATGACGTCGATCGCGTCCTGCTCACTGCTCATGGTCAGACCCTATGGCCATCGGCGGCGCCGTCCGCCCGGCGGGACCGGGCCCCGGCGGTCCTGCCGTACCGGTGTCTGGACGGGGCGCCGGGACGCCGCCAGGCGCCCGGCGCCCCGCGGAACCGGCCGCTCCGAAACCGGCCGGGAGACGCGACACGCTACTGTGAAATGACCCATTTGAGCAGGAGCGACCATGTTCTTCGGTGTGACCGATCTCTGGACATATGTGGCGGGAGCCTTCTTCATCATCCTGCTGCCCGGCCCCAACTCGCTCTACGTGCTCGCCCTCGCCGCCCAGCGCGGCGTGCGTGAGGGCTACAAGGCGGCGATGGGCGTCTTCGTCGGCGACACCGTCCTCATGGTGCTCGCGGCGGCGGGCGCGGCGTCGCTGCTGCGCTCGAATCCGGTGCTGTTCACGGTCGTGAAGTACCTGGGCGCGGGCTACCTGGCGTGGATCGGCCTCCAGATGATCAGGGGCGCGTGGAAGGCGTGGCGCTCCGCCGACCCGGCTCACGTCCCGGTCGCCGTGCTGGTGGACGAGCGCGGACCGAACCCCTTCCGCAAGGCGCTGACGATCAGCCTGCTGAACCCGAAGGCGATCCTGTTCTTCGTCTCCTTCTTCATCCAGTTCGTGGACCCCTCGTACGGCACGCCTGCGGTGCCGTTCCTCATCCTGGGGGCGATCATCCAGCTGTTCAGCGCGCTCTACCTGTCGGCGCTGATCTTCGGCGGGACCTTCCTGGCCGGGCAGTTCCGCGCCAGGCGGAAGCTGTCGGCCACCCTCACCTCGGGGGCCGGCGCGCTGTTCCTCGGCTTCGGCGCCAAGCTCGCCACGGCCAGCCTGGGATAATCATTTCCCCACAACCATGACAGATGCGACATATGGCCACGGCAAGATCAACGTGTGCCGAATGTGCACAATCTGACAGTGGCACTCCCGGACGTCAGGTACGGTAAGCCAGCGGCGCGCCCCTGCGCGCCGGGGTAATCCGTCCCGTAACCCGACGACAGCGTCCGACGATGCCTGATCCCGCCAGCCAGGGGTAGGCGCTGCTCGTGGGCCGACCTACGGAGCAGAGTTGAACCATCCCCCTGTCGTGCTGCCACGTCTGACCGCCCTGGCCAGGCAGGCCGTCCCCCGCCTGCTCGAAGGAGTCGTCGCTCCGCTCGCCGTCTTCTACACCGCCCTCATGATCCTGGGCGAGAATGGCGCGCTGATCGCGGCGGTGTCGTGGGTCTACCTCGGCGTGGGATGGCGGCTCGTCAGGAAGGTACGGGTGCCCGCGACCATGTTCCTGGCCGCGGTCGCGATCACCGCGCGGGCCCTGGTCGCGCTGTGGACCGGCAACAACGCCGTCTTCTTCCTGACGCCCGAGTTCGGGACCATCTGCATCAGCATGATCTTCCTCGCCTCGGTCAGGCTGAACAGGCCGATGGTCCAGAAGCTCACCCTCGACTACATCCACCTGCCGCAGGCGGTGCTGAAGCACGAGCGGATGCGCAGGTTCTTCGCCAGGATCACGCTGCTGTGGGCGTTCGTGCTGATGGCCAACTCCACCGTGAGCATCTGGCTCTTCCTCAACGAGTCCATCGGCGCCTACATGCTGCTGCGCACCTCAGCGGTGGCCGCTATCAGCGGGTTCGCGATCACCTTCTCGTTGTGGACCTTCAAGCGGGTGCTGCGCCGCCTCAGCCACGCTCCCGCCTGACTTCTCGATCAGCAGGAACGCGCCACCGAGCCCCAGCGTCAGGCCGGTCAGCATGGCGAACAGCGTCACCAGATGGGGCGCGACCATCGGCACCTCGGCGGCCAGCGGGCCCGCGGTCACCATGATGATCATCTCGTAGAGGCCCCAGGCGAACAGGTAGCCGCTACCCAGCCACGCCACGGCCGTCGACCACCACGCGTGCCCGCGCAGCAGGGCCAGGTAACCGGCCGCGCCGGCGATGACGAGCGCTCCGCCGAGGGCCTGCACGACGCTTCCCGGCAGGTTCCGCGCGGCCGTCACAGCGGGGTCGAGTCCGGCGGTGCCGCCGCAGGCCCAGTACACGTCCACGGCGCCGACGACCAGCGCCACCAGCAGGCCGCCGCGGCCCACGACGTGCTGGAACGCCACGGCCGTCCGCGCCCTGCCGTACCGGAAGGCCCACGGCCACCTGGCGCGGGCGTAGAGGGCGAAGGCGACGGTGAGCCCCACGCCCTGCAGCGAGAAACCGCCGTAGACCATCAGGTAGACCCAGCCCTCCACCATCGGGCCGCCGTGGAAGGCGCCCGGTCCCTCGATCAGCAGGGTCAGCGGCAGCGCGACGACGATCTTGGACAGCAGGGCGGTGCCGACCCAGATGGGCAGCAGCACCAGCCACGCCGGCAGGCGCATCCCCCACCGCGTGGTGAAGGCGAGCGCGAGGCACAGGCCGACCAGGTCCATGCCGAAGGTCATGGCGTTGAGCCCGGTCATCGCGCCCGAGTCCATCAGCGAAAGGTCGACCACGCCGACCGGGCGGCCCGTCAGCCAGAGGATCTTGATGGTGAGGTAGGGCAGGGTCGCGGCCATCGCGACGATCGCGGCGGTGATCCTGCCGATTCCTGCGCGGGGAACGTCCATGCCGCCCAATCTGCCCGGCGGACGGCACCCCCGGCCTCACGCGACGCGGGGATCCCCCTCCCCCGCGCGAGGGACGACGACCAGTTCGAAGCCCTCGCCGGCCGGGCCCGCCGTCATCGTGCCGCCGGCCAGCCGGACGCGCTCGCGCAGTCCGGTGAGGCCCATGCCGCCCGGGACCGCGGTGGGCCGGCCGCGGGAGGGGCCGTTGCGCACCGAGATCCGCCCGGGCGCGACCGAGACCCGCACCCACGCGCCGGGGGCGTGCTTGGCGGCGTTGGTCAGGCCCTCCTGGACCACCCGGTGCGCCAGCGCGGGCGCGGGACCCGGCGCGATCTCCGCCGTGACCTCCATCCCCGAGCCCCTGGCCCGCTCGACCAGGGCGGCGACGTCCTCGTCGACGGGCGCGAGCGGGGCGGGGTCGATGTCCTCGCGCAGCAGCCCCACGATCTGCCTCAGCCGTTCCGTGGCCTCCGCCGCCGCCACCCGCAACTCCCCCGCGGCCTTGGCCTGCGCCGGAGCGAGTCCAGGCGCGATCTCGAGGCCCGCCGCGCGCACCGCGATGAGGGCCAGGTCGTGCCCGAGCGAGTCGTGCATCTCGTGCGCGATGCGAGCGCGCTCGCGCATCCTGGCCTGCGCCGCCGCGGCCTCGCCGGCCCGCGCCCGCTGGTGCACCAGCCGCCGCCGCAGCGCCCCCAGCAGGTACGGCAGGACGTAGAAGCCGGCGAGCCCGGACACCATCGTGACCCACAGCCGCGGCTGGCCGCCCTGCGCCAGCACGACGCCCGAGCCGACGGCGGTGGCCGCGCCGAGAACGGCCACGGCCGGCCAGGTGCGCGCGGTCCTGCGCCCGGTCAGGTAGGCGTACCAGATCACGGCCGGCGTGGTCGGCGTGAGCGGGAAGATCTTCACCGCGACCAGCGACAGCGGCCACAGCTGGTCGCCGGTGGCCTGCCCCCTGCTGAAGTTCCAGTCGGCGGTGGCCAGACCCTCGTCGAACTGCCAGGGTCCCACCGGCAGCAGGATCACGACCGCGGCGAGCGGCCACGGCCGGCCCACCGCGATCGCCAGGGCCAGAAGCAGCACGCGCCCGCCCGTCACCGCGAGGAAGCGGCCGGGGTCTGCGAAGGGGTCGGGCCCCGCGGCGGCGGCCAGGACGGACATGACGAGCCACAGGAGCACGTCGTGGAGCAGGTGGCGGGGCGTGCGGCGCATGTGGGAGACGCTATCGGGCCGGGCCCTGGCGGCACCTCTGCCGAAAGTCAGGGTATCGCCCGGCCTACCGGAGACGGTGGTGCCAGCCTCACCGTCGATCTCCACCCTCACACCAGTGTGCGAGGTCTCCTTCCCGGGTTGGATCGAGGGACATGACGAAAGTAGGGGGTCGTGCGTACCGATCGTCCGATGTGGGCGGACCTGATCGATCCCTAGGTTCGAGGAGGTAGATCCCTGAGATTTCCAGGGGACGGCCGGGGTCCGGCCGGGGGCCGTTCCCCGATGTCGCCAGGGTGATCCGCCGCCACTCTGAGAGAACTCCCTCCACAAACCGGAGCGCACACATGTCCCATGCCATTCTCGACCTGCTCAACCAGGTGATGACCTCGCCATGGTTGTACGTCGCGCTGTTCGCGCTGGCGATGCTCGACGGGTTCTTCCCCGTCGTGCCCGCCGAGACGGCTGTCATCACCGCGGGCGTGTTCGCGGCCTCCACGGGTGACCCGAACCTGTGGCTGGTGATGGTCGTGGCCGCGCTGGGCGCCTTCACCGGTGACCACATCTCCTACTTCATCGGCAGCAAGGCGGGCCGCCGGCTGCGGGGCAAGAAGGCCTTCACGTGGGCCCAGCAGGCACTCGCCGAGCGTGGCGGCCTGCTGCTCGTGGTGGCCCGCTACATCCCCGGCGGCAGGACCGCGGCCACGCTCACCATGGGCGGGGTCGGCTATCCGCGCGGCTCGTTCGCGTTCTTCGACGCGATCGCGGCCGGGTCGTGGGCGGTCTACTCGACGCTGATCGGCTTCTTCGGCGGCATGGCCTTCGAGAACGACCCGATCAAGGGCCTGCTGCTCGGCCTCGGCATCGCGGTGACGATCACCATGGTCGTCGAGCTGGTCCGCTGGCTGCGCAAGCGGCGTTCACCGGGTTCTCACCGGGCGCTCGTCCCTGCCGCGCAGGGCGCCGAAGGAGAGTCCTGACTGTTCGCCCCCCTGTCCCTGAGCGGAGACCTCACGGACACCTCCACATGTCTTCATCCAGGTGAAAGGAGTGCGCATGACTGTGCTGGCCGCGGCCGTGGCCCTGTTCGGCTCGTTGTTCTTCGCACTCGGCGCCGCTCTCCAGCAGTTCGAGGCGGTGGGCTCGGCCAAGCCGGGCCTGCTGGCCCTGCTCAGAAAGCCCCGCTGGCTCGCGGGCGGGGCGTCGATCCTCGTGGGCGGAGGGCTGCACATCGTGGCCCTCGGCCTCGGCCCGCTGACCGTCGTCCAGCCGATGGGCGTGGCCAGCCTCCTGTTCGCCCTGCCGATCGCGGCCGCCCTGCACGGGCGGCGGCCGTCCCGGGGGGAACTGGCCGCGGCGGCCACGGTCGCCATCGGCCTGATCGGGCTGGTCCTGCTGGTCCCCTCGCACGACGGCCCCACGTACCTGAGCCCGCACGGGGCCGCCACGCTTCTCGCGGTCGCGGGCGTCGCGGCGGTGCTGCTGTGGGCGGGCGCGAGGGCCGCCTCCCCTGCGGGACGGGCCGCGCTCCTGGCCACCAGCGCGGGCGTGCTGTACGGCGCGACCGCGACCCTCATGCGCGTCCTGGTCGACGGGGCGTGGAACTGGTGGTATCTGCTGGCGCTGCCGGTTCCCGCCCTGCTCGCCCTGGTGCTCCTGCAGCGGGCCTACGCCGTCGGCCACTTCGGCGTGTCCTTCGCCTCGCTGCAGATCGCCGATCCCCTGACCGCCGTCGCCTTCGGCGCCCTCCTGCTCGGCGAGCCCCTCCCCCAGGGTGTCGCCCCGATCGCGGCCGCCGCGCTCACGGCGGTGGGCACGATCGCGCTCGCTCGCACCACCCCCCTCGAATCACGTTCCTAACTCCCAGGAGTCCCCCACCATGGCCATGCCGCTCGTCTCCACCGAGACCACCCGCCCGGCGCTCGCCTCCGTGCCCGCCAGGCCGCGCCGCGTGCTGATCTCCACCGACACCTACCCGCCCGACGTCAACGGCGCCGCCGTCTTCACCCATCGCCTGGCCACCGGGCTGGCCGAGCGCGGCAACGACGTCCACGTCATCTGCCAGTCGGACGAGGGCCCCGCCAAGGCCTCGGTGGAGGACGGCGTGGTCGTGCACCGGCTGCGCTCGGCGCCGCTGCTGGTCCACCCGACGATGCGGGTGACGGTGCCGACCAGGCTCGACCGCCTGGTGAGGGCCATCGACCCCGACGTGCTGCACGCCCAGGGGCACTTCGTGGTCGGCAGGGCGGCGATGGCCGCCGCGCGCAGGAACGGCGTGCCCGTCGTGGCGACCAACCACTTCATGCCCGACAACCTCTTCCAGTTCGCGCACATCCCGGCCCGGTTGCGGGAGTCGGCGGGCCGGCTGGCGTGGCGCGACTTCAGCCGGATCTTCTCCCGCGCCGACCACATCACCACCCCCACGCCGCTGGCCGCGGGGCTGCTGACCGACCAGGGCTTCTCGCGCGAGGTGGAGGCGGTCTCCTGCGGGATCGACCTGACCAGGTTCCACCCGCACGCCGAGCCCAAGGCGTGGGCGCGCAAGGCGTTCGGCCTGCCCGACCGCGAGACCGTGCTGTTCGTGGGACGGCTCGACGAGGAGAAGCGCCTGGACGAGCTGGTGCGGGCGCTGCCGTACGTCCTGAACGAGACCGACGCGCAGGTGGCGCTGGTGGGCAAGGGCAACCAGCGGGCCGAACTGGAGCGGCTGGCCGGCCGGATCGGGGTCGGCGACCGGGTGTTCTTCCTCGGGTTCGTGCCCGACGAGACGATGCCGCAGGTGTTCGCCGCCGCCGACGTCTTCGCCATGCCGGGCGTGGCCGAGCTGCAGAGCATCGCCACGCTGGAGGCCATGGCCAGCGGGCTGCCGGTGGTCGCCGCCAACGCGATGGCGCTGCCGCACCTGGTCGAGGACAACGGGTACCTGTTCGAGCCGGGCGACGTGATGGAGCTGGCGGGGCATCTGACCGCGCTGCTGGCCGACGCCGACCTGCGGGCCAGGGCGGGCCGGGCCAGCCGCGAGCTGGCGCTGACCCACGACCACCAGGCGTCGCTGGCCCGCTTCGAGCAGATCTACGCCGAGGTCGCCCGATGATCCTGATGGCTCCCCTGGTCGCGGCGGTGGTGTGCCTGGCGGCGCTGGCCCACGCGCACCTGGCGCTGCCCGCGCAGCCGCTGGTCAGCGACTACGCGCTGGTTCCCGGCGGGATGCCGCTGGTCGTGGTCGGCATGACGGCCCTGGCCTCCGGGTGCCTGTTCCTCGCCTACGGCCTGGCCGTCAACGACCCCGCCCGCACGGCGGCGACCAGGCTGCTGCTGATCGCCGCGGCGGCGGGCCTGATGCTGAGCGCGGTCTTCCCGACCGACCCCGGCGCCGCCAAGTCGCTGTCGGGCGAGCTGCACCGGTGGGCCTCGGCGGTGGTGTTCACCTCCTTGCCGGTCGCCGGCTGGAGCCTGGCCAGGGGACGCGCCGCGCTCCCCCGGTGGAACCTGGTCAGGTCGCTGGCCGTGACCTCCGTGATCACACTGGCGGTCTACCTCGCCGCGCACCCGGCGACGCTCACCTCGCCGCTCATCGGCGGCGCCGCGTACTACGGCCTCATGGAGCGCGCGCTGATCGTGGCCGAGATCGTCCTCGTGGTGGCGATGGGCCTGGCCGCCTTCCTCGACTTCCGCCTTCCCGCCGCCGTGCCCGTGGCCGGCAGGAAGCCGGGCGCCGCGAAGGCCCCCGAGGCCGGGCCGGCCGCCGTCGACCGCGCCAGAGCCGCGTGAAGGTTCGGCACCCGCCGAACCTTCACCGGCCTACCGTAGAGGCATGTCAGCTCAGGGTCTCGCCGCGTTCGCGGCGCTCATCGCCGACCCGACCAGGGCGGCGTTCTGCCTGGCGCTGCTCGACGGGCGGGCGTGGACCGCGGGCGAGCTCGCCAGGACGGCCAAGGTCGCCCCTTCCACCGCCAGCGAGCATCTCAGCAAGATGGTGCAGGGCGGGCTGCTCGCCGAGGAACGGCAGGGCAGGCACCGCTACGTACGGCTGGCCGACGCCGCCACCGCGCAGCTCGTCGAGGACCTCGCCGCGCGCGTCTCCCCCGCGGCCTCCGGCCCCGCCCCCGCCACGCTCAGGGCGGCCAGCGCGTCGGCCGCGATGGCCAGGGCCCGCACCTGCTACGACCACCTCGCCGGACGGCTCGGCGTCGCCGTCACCGACGCGCTCCTGTCCCGTGGCCTGCTGGAACCCGGGTTCTCGCTGAGCCCGTCGGGGGCCGACTGGTTCGCCGGGCTCGGCATCGCGCTGGAGGCCAGCCGTACGCGGCCGATGGCCAGGCCGTGCCTCGACTGGACCGAGCGCCGCCCGCACCTGGCGGGCACCGCGGGGGCGGCGCTGTGCCACCACGCCTTCGCGGCGGGCTGGGTCACCAGGATCGGCGGCCAGCGGGCGCTCAAGATCACCGACGACGGCCTGGCGAGCCTGTCGGCGCTGCTGGAGATCCCCGCCGGCACGCTTCGGCCGGCGCCGAACTGACCGGGGTCTACGGTCGGTTCCATGTTCATCACCGGTCACGCGGAAGTCCGCGCCGTCCTGTCCGACCCGTCGTACGTGCCGCCGCCGGTCGCGGCGGGGGCCGAGCCGGGCACGCTGGGCTGGCTGCGCGCGCGGGTCTCCCGCTTCGCCGCGGGCCCCGCACACGCCGAGCGCCGCGCCCTGGTGGAGGCCCGGCTGGCGGTCCTGGACCCCGCCGCCCTCCGCACCGCCGCCGCCGAGACCACCCGGACGCTGCTCACCGGCCCGGCCACGAGCCAGGCCACCGACATGGCCACGTTCATGACCACCGACATGGCCACGGACATGGCCGATCGCGTCCTCGCCCACGGGGTGCCCACCCGGGTGCTCGGCCCCGCCCTGGGCGTCGCCTGCACGGACGCGCTCGTCTCCGATGTCGCCACCGTCGCCGGCGGCTACCTGTCCGGCGTGACGACGCCCGAGATCGACGCGGCCGTGGCCGCCCTCGTCGCCGTCGCCGGCATCCCGGAGATCACCGTCCTGCTGCAGGCCCACGGCGCCACCACCGCCCTCCTGCGCAACGCCCTCGCCCGGCCGCCGGAGCCTCTCGCCGCCGACGACCTGCTGCGCGACACCCTCCGCCACGACCCTCCGGTCCGGGCCACCAAACGCGTCGACGCCACGGGCGCCCTCGTGGAGGTCGACCTGACCCCCGACCTCGCGTTCGGCCACGGCCCCCGCCGCTGCCCCGGATCCGGCCACGCCATGGCCATCGCCACCGGCGTCCTCGAAACGATCATGGAGTTCCGATGACCTTCGCCGACCTGCACCAGCCCGGCAAGCCCCTGGTCCTGCCCAACGCCTGGGACTACGGCTCGGCCGCCTTCATGGCCGCCCGCGGCTATCCCGCCATCGGCACCACGAGCCTCGGCGTCAGCGCGGTCCACGGCAGGCCCGACGCCGCCGCCGCCACCAAGGCGGAGACCCTCGACCTGGTCGACCTGCTGAAGGACCTGCCCGTCTTCCTCACCGTGGACATCGAGAACGGCTTCAGCGACGACCCCGCCGCCGTCGCCGACCTTGTCGACGTCCTGGCGAGCATGGGCGTGGCGGGCGTCAACCTGGAGGACGGCAGGGCCGACGGCACGCTGCGCCCGATCGGCGAGCAGACCCGCATCCTGGAGGCGGTGGCCGGGCGGGGCGTGTTCGTCAACGCCCGCACCGACACCCTGTGGCTGGCCACGGGCGACGACACCCTCGAGCGGGTGCGCGCCTACGGCGACACGGGTGCCGACGGGATCTTCGTGCCCGGCACGAACGACCTGGGCACCATCGCCGAGATCGTCGAGAGCACGCCGCTGCCGCTCAACGTGCTCCACGGACCGCCCGTCGAGCGGCTCGCCGACGTGGGCGTGGCCAGGATCAGCACGGGCTCCCTGCTCTACCGGGCCGCGCTCAGGGGCGCGCTGGCCGTCCTGGAGGACGACCCGGGCCTGCCCACATATGCGGACATCGTGCGGCTGTTGCCCGAGCCGAGATAATCGGGGGCATGCGCTTCGAGATCCTCGGTCCGATCAAGGTGCGCGACGGCGACGGGCAGCCGGTCGCGCTCGGCGGGCCCAGGGTCAGGGCGCTGCTGGTGCTGCTGGCCGTGGAGGCCGGGCGCATCGTCACCCACGAGCAGCTGATCGACGGCCTCTACGGCGCCGAGCCGCCGGAGACGGCGGCCAACGCGCTGCAGTCCCAGATCTCCCGGCTGCGCAGGTCGCTCGGCAAGGACCTGATCGAGTTCCATCCCGCCGGCTACCGGCTCGCGGTCGATCCGGCCGACGTCGACGCGCACCGCTTCGAGCTGCTGGTCGCCGACGGGCGCGCGGCCGTGCGGGAGGGCGACCCCGCGAGAGCGGCCCGGGTGCTCAGGGAGGCGCTCGAGCTGTGGAAGGGCGCGCCGCTGGCCGACGCGCCGTTCGCGGGGACGACCGCCACGCGGCTGGCCGAGCTGCGCCTGTCGGCCGTCGAGGACAGGGTGCAGGCCGAGCTGGAGCTCGGATCGCATCGCGACGTCGCGGCGGAGCTGGGCGAGCTGGTCGCCGCCCACCCGCTGCGCGAACGCCTGCGCGCCCAGCTGATGCGGGCCCTGTACGGCAGCGGCCGCCAGGCCGAGGCGCTGGCCGTCTACGAGGAGGGCCGCCGGATCCTCGACGACGAGCTCGGCGTCGCGCCGGGCAGCGAGCTGGCCGCCGCCCACCTCGCGGTGCTGCGCGCCGACCCCTCGCTCGGCCCAGCCCCCGGCGCGCCGGAGGCGGGCGTGTCGCGGCGGGGGCTGCGCGCCCAGCTGACCAGCTTCGTGGGCCGCGCCGAGGAGCTCGAGCGGCTTCAGGCGCTGCTGGAGGAGGCCAGGCTCGTCACGTTGATCGGGCCGGGCGGAGCGGGCAAGACCCGGCTGGCCACCGAGGCGGCCGCCATGGCCCCGCGCGACGTGTGCTTCGTGGAGCTGGCCCCGATCTCCGACGAGGCCGACCTGCCGCAGGCCGTCGTGAGCGCGCTCGACCTGCGCGACTCGCTGCACGCCGCCGGCCGCGTCCCCGCCGACGCGGCGACCCGGCTGGTCGCCGCCCTTGCCGAGCGCAGGCTGCTGCTCGTCCTCGACAACTGCGAGCACCTGGTCGGGGCCGCCGCCGCGCTGGCCGACCGGCTGCTGGCCGCCTGCCCCCACCTGCGGCTGCTGGTCACCAGCCGCGAGGCGCTCGGCATCACCGGCGAGTCGATCGTCCCGGTATCGCCGCTGCCCCTGCCGCCGCCGGGCGCGCCGCGGGCGCTCGACTACCCGGCCGTCCGCCTGTTCACCGACCGGGCCACCGCGGTCAGGCCGGGCTTCACCGTCGAGGACGAGGACCAGCTCGTCCGCATCTGCCGGGCGCTGGACGGGCTGCCGCTGGCGATCGAGCTGGCCGCCGCCCGGCTGCGGTCGCTGTCGGTGGCCGAGGTGGCCGCGCGGCTCGACGACAGGTTCAGGCTGCTGGCCCGCGGCAGCCGTACGGCGCTGCCCCGGCACCAGACGCTGCGCGCGGTGGTCGCCTGGAGCTGGGACCTCCTCGACGCCGACGAGCAGGCGATGGCCAGGCGGCTGACGGTGTTCGTCGGCGGCGCGACGCTGGAGGCGGCCGAGCGGGTGTGCGGGCTGCCCGAGGAGCTGCTGGCCTCCCTGGTGGAGAAGTCGCTGGTGCAGGTGGAGCACGGCCGCTACCGCATGCTGGAGACGATCAGGGCGTTCTGCGCCGAACGGCTGGCCGAGGCGGGCGAGGTCGAGGCGCTCAGGCGGGCGCACGCCGCCTACTACCTCGAGCTGACCGTCACCGCGGACCCGCACCTGCGCAGGGCCGAGCAGCTGGAGTGGCTGGCCCTGCTGGACGAGGAGCGCGACGACCTCCATGCCGCGCTGCGCTGGTCGGTCGAGGTCCGCGACACCGGCACCGCGCTCCGCCTGGTGGGCGGCCTCGCCTGCTACTGGTGGTTCAGGGGCAGGAGGAGCGAGGGCGCGGCCATGGCCGCCGAGGTGCTGACCGTCGTCGACCCCTCCCCCAGCGAGGAGTACGCCATGAGCGTGCTGGTCGCGGCGTGGGATGCCAGGACCGAGGCGGACATCGGAACGCTGAGGTACGACGGGGCCGCGCCGTTCCAGCGGGAGTTCCTCAACGTGATGATGCCGATGCTGCAGGGGCCGCCCACCGACTACGACATGGCCGAGAGGATGACGGCCGAGTTCGTCGCGACGCTGTCTCCGTGGATGCGGGGCCTGAGCCACGCCGGGCTGGCCTACCTGCAGCAGAACCTCGGCCGCCCTGACGAGGCGTGGGCCTGCTTCCAGCGGTCGCTGCGGGCCTTCCGCGCGCTCGGCGAGCGGTGGGGCAGCACGCTGGCGCTGTCCGGCATGGCCGACCTGGCCTTCCAGCAGGGCGACCACGCCGCCTCGGCCGAGCTGGCGGCGCAGGCCGAGGCGCTGGCCGAGGAGCTCGGCGCCGTCGAGGACCTGGCCGACTACGGCTGCCGCAGGGCCGACGCCGTCGTCCACCTGGATCTCCGGGAAGCCGAGTGGCAGTATCTGCGGGTGGCTGAGCTGGCCACGCGCACCGGCGCCCGCGAGACGCTGGCGCGAGCGCATCTCGGCCTCGGCCGGGTGGCCATGATCCGCGGCGACCTGCGGGAGGCCAGGGCGCTGATGGAGCAGGCGCTGGAGGAGTGCCCCACCACCTGGTACAGCGCCGCGGACTCCAGGATGCAGATCATGCTGGGCCTGGGCGCGGTGGCCGCGGCGGCGGGCGAGACCGGCACCGCACGCGCCTGGTACACCCAGGTCCTCGACACCGTCCGCGACACCAACCTGCCGCTGGCCGCCATGGCCGAGGAGGCGCTGTCAGCGCTCGGTGCGTGAGCGGTCAGCGGGCGCGGCGACGCTGCCGCCATGAACACCAAATGGGGAAGCCTCGCCATCGTCTGCCTGGCCCAGCTGCTCCTGGCCATCGACCTCACCGTCCTGCACCTGGCCCTGCCGGGGCTGATCACCGACATGAGGCCGACCGCCGCCCAGCAGCTGTGGATCGGCGACATGTACGGCTTCGCGCTGGCCGGCCTGCTGATCACCATGGGCAACCTGGGCGACCGGATCGGCCGCAAGAAGCTGCTGCTGATCGGCTCCGTCGCCTTCGGTCTCGCCTCCGCGGTCACCGCCTACGCGCCCAACGCCGACCTGCTCATCGCGGCCAGGGCGCTGCTCGGCGTGGCGGGGGCCACCATCATGCCGTCCACGCTGTCGATCATCCGTAACGTGTTCACCGACCCCGCCGAGCGGACCATGGCGGTGGGCATCTGGGGCGGCATGGGCGCGGCGGGCTTCGCGCTCGGGCCGATCGTGGGCGGGCTGCTGCTGACCTCGTTCTGGTGGGGGTCGGTCTTCCTGATCAACCTGCCGGTCATGGCGCTGGTGCTGGTCGGCGGCCTCCTGGTGCTCCCCGAGTCGCGCAACCCCGGGGCCGCCGCGATCGATCCGGCCAGCGCCGTGCTGTCGATCGTGGGCGTGGTGGCGGCCGTGTACACGCTCAAGAGCTGGGTCATCGACGGTTTCGCGGCCAACGTCGCCCTCTCCGCCGCGCTGGCGGTGGCCGGGCTCGCGCTGTTCGGCCGGCGGCAGAGGCGGCTGGCCGTACCGCTGGTGGACCTGCGCCTGTTCCGACACCGGGCGTTCACCGGCGCGGTGGCCGCCAACCTGTTCGCGATCTTCGGAATGATCGCGCTCAACCTGATCTTCGCGCAGTACATGCAGCTCGTGCTGGGCTGGACGCCGCTGCAGGCCGGTCTCGCCTCCCTGCCCGGCGGCCTGTGCGGCGCGGTCGGCGGCGCGCTGGCCGCCAGGCTGGTCACCTGGTGGGGCCGCAACACCGTCGTCGCCGTCGGCCTGCTGTGCTCGGCCGCCTCCTTCGCCGTCTACGGCCAGGCGGACGCCACCACCACCTTCGGCTACCTGCTGATCGGCATGGTGATCGGCGGCCTGGGCGTCGGGTTCACCTTCGCCGTCACCAACGACACGATCCTGGCCGCGGTGCCGAAGGAGCGGGCGGGCGCGGCGGCGGCGCTCTCGGAGACGGCCTTCGAGCTGGGCGGCTCGCTCGGCATCGCCGTGCTCGGCAGCATCCTGGCCGCCACCTACCGGGCCAACCTGGAGGTGCCCGCGGGACTGCCGCCCCAGGTCGGCGACAGCCTCGGCGGCGCGCTGAGCGTGGCGGGACAGGTGCCGCCCTCGGTCATCACGGCGGCGAAGCTCGCCTTCGTGGAGGCGCTGCAGCTCACCACGCTCGCCACGAGCGCCCTGCTGGTCGTGCTGGCCGTGGCCGCCTACCGCACGCTCCGGGGCATCCCCAAGGTCATCCCGGACGACGTCCCGTCCCACACGTGATCACCAGCAGAGCAACCCCAAGAAACCGTGGAGCGCCCTGTCGACCTCCTGGACCTCCTCTGGATCGAGCCGCCCGGCAAAATCGCCGAGACGGGCGATGTCCACGGATCTGATCTGGTCGATCAGCACCCGCGTGCTCTTGCCGTTCAGCTCGATCTCGGGCCGAAAGATCGCCCGGCCCGCGCTGGTGGATGTTGGGGCGACGAGCAGGGTGGACAACCGCGCAAAAGCATCGGACTGTACGACGACAGCAAATCGTTCACCTCGCTGCTCGTGGCCCACGGCGTCCCGTGGAGCGCGCACCCGGTAGACATCACCACGCATGCGCGTCGCCGAACTCGCGGCGGATGGCCTCGATCTCCGCGAGATCCTCAGGATCGTCCGCCAGCCGCTCGGCGTCGGCGCGGGCCTGTTCCAACCACTGCAGGTGACCGGCCAGCCGAATCGCCTCCCTCACCACGTCCGCCGTTGACCTCCCACCAGAGGTCAACCGTGTGAGGATCCGCTCGGTCTTGGGGTCGATCTCAACGGTCAGCACGCTCATATTGTCACTGTAGAACGCACCCATCCGCAGGAGTTCGACACATTCGCGTAGCTACTTGGGTGCGGAGTGTTATCGCAGGGGGTGGGCGGTGGTGGCCGTCGGGGTGGCGGGCCCGGGGACGGGGCGCAGGCTGGGCAGGCGGAGCAGGACGAGCACGGCGACGACGCCCACCATCAGGGGCGGCACGACGAAGGCCACCGGCGGCCCGAAGCGGTCGACGAGCTGTCCGGCGAGCGAGGCCCCGGTGGCGAGGCCGAGCCCGATCGCACCCGTCAGCCAGGTGAACGCCTCCGTCCGCACCTCGGCGGGAGTCAGCCGCTCGACGATGGTGTAGCCGGTGATGATGACCGGCGCGATCACCAGCCCCGCCAGGCCGGCCGCGGCGAACAGCAGGGGCACGGTGCCGGCGAACAGGAGGGCGCTGGTCGCCACGGCGAGCAGGCCGAGCCCCCAGACCAGGCGGGCGGGGGCGGAGACGCGCCAGCGGATCGCGCCGTACAGCAGGCCGCCGACGACGCTGGCCCCGGAGAAGGCGGCGTAGACGGGGCCGGCGACGGCGGGCGCGCCCAGCTGGGCGGTGAAGGAGGTGATGCCGACCTGCATGCTGCCGAAGACCGACCCCATGGCGAGGAAGCCGAGCGCGAGCACGGCCACGCCGCGCAGCCTCAGCACGCCCCTGGCCGAGCGGACCCTCACCGGCATCGGCTCGGGGGCGCCGACGCGGGTGACGGCGAAGACGACGGTGCCGGCGAGGATGAGCGCGAGCGAGACCAGCAGCGCCACGGCGGGTGTGAAGCCGGTGGACAGCAGCACCAGGAGCACGGGCGCGAGCGTGAAGGTCAGCTCGTCGGTGATCGACTCGACGGCGAAGGCGGCGCCGAGCCGGCCGGAGCCGCCGAGCAGGTGCGACCAGCGGGCCCGCACCATGGCGCCGATCTGCGGCACGGTGGCGCCGGCGAGCGCGGCGGTGACCACCAGGAGCGGCGCGCCCGCGCCGGTGGCGGCCAGCGCGACGAGCGCGCCGACGGCGAGGGCGTGCGCGGCCACCTGAGGGAGCAGCACGCGCGGCTGGCCGTACCGGTCGGCGAGGCGGCCCGTCTGCGGTCCGGCGAGGGCCTGCGCGATCGCGGCGGCGGCCGAGGCGGCGCCCGCCGCGCCGTACGAGCCGGTGGACCACCGCACCAGCAGCAGGATGCCGATCTGCAGCATCGCGTACGGCAGGCGAGCCACGAGCGCGGGCACGAGGAACCGCCATGCTCCCGGGGTGGCGAGCACGGTCAGGTAGGACTTCACAAGGTCTCCGTCCAGGTCATGACGGAGAACCCCCTGCGAGGCACACCGCCGTGGTGGGCTTCGACCGGGGTAGATACCGCTCGCTGCGGCCGCCGTGCGGTCTGCCAAAGAACAACGCGACAAAGCGTCATTTTATGTCACATCATCGATACATGGTCCTCGAAGAGCGCCCCGGCGGCAGCCTGGGCTCACGGCTGGTGCCCTTCCTGGCACGCCTGTTCGTCTACCCGCTGCTGGCCTGGACCCCGTTCGCCCTGATGCGGTTCGCCGCGGTGATCGACCTGATGGCCGTGGTGCTCAGGCCGCCGCGCGGCACCAGGACGGCGAGGGTGCGCGGGCTGGGGTGCGCGGCGGAGTGGGTGCGGGCGAAGGGCGTCGACCACCGCTCCCGCCGCGTGATCCTCTACTTCCACGGCGGCGGCTTCGTGCTGTGCGGGCTGCGCACCCACCGGCGGCTGGTCGCCAGGCTCTCCCTGGCGGCGGGAGCACCCGTGCTGTCGGTCGCCTACCGCAAGCCGCCCGGCGTGCCGTTCACCGAGACGGTCGAGGACTGCGTGGCGGCCTACCGGTGGCTGCTGGCCAGGGGCTATGCCGCCGATGACATCGTGGTCGCGGGCGACTCGGCCGGTGGGTACCTCAGCTTCCTCACGCCGCTGCGCGCGGTGGCCGAGGGGCTGCCCCGTCCTGGCGGCATCGTGGCGCTGTCGCCGTTCATCGACCTCGACCACGCGGCCAGGCTCGGCACGGACCCCTACCTGCCGGTCTCCAGGCTGCCCGCGCTCAGCCACCTGCTGTGGCCGGGCATCGTGCCGACCGACCCGCTCTGGGGTCCGGCCCACGCCGACCTGTCGGTGCTGCCGCCCGTCCTCATCCAGGCCGGATCGAGGGAGGTGCTGCGCGCCGACGCCGAGCTGATGGCCGCCGCCCTGGACCGCGCGGGCGTGCCGTGCCGCCTGCAGATCTGGCAGGGCCAGGTGCACGCCTTCCAGGTCTTCGCCGACCTGGCGCGGGAGGGCGTGGCCGCGATCGCCGAGGCGGGCGCCTTCGTCCGGGCGGTCGGGCCGGATCACGGGATCAGAGGTGCTCGCGCATGAACTCCGCCGTCGCCTCGACGGCCTGGGTGACGTACGGCTCGCCGTCGTAGAGGTCGATGTGGCGCCTGGCGTCCAGCCAGACGATCCGCTTGGGCTGCCCCATCCGCTTGTAGGCCTCCTCGGCGCCCTCGGGCGAGCAGAACCTGTCGATGACACCGTGCACGATCAGGCCGGGCCGGGGCGACAGGAAGTCGGCGCCCATCATGTTGTCCATGGTGACCAGCTCGCGGATGCTGGCCGCGGTCACCCGGTTGCGCCAGGTCGGTGAGGCGGTGGCGCCGTAGTAGGCGTACGGCTCGTCGCCCGGCATGGCCGCCTCCCCCTCCTCGGCCACGGCGGGCAGGTACTCGGTCTCGCCGCCCCGGTCCTGCCGTTCGAGCACCTGGGTGAGGCCGGGAAGGACCGATTCGAAGTGCCTGCCGTAGGGGTTGTTGTAGGCGCCCGCGATGCCGGCGAACGCCTTCACCCTCGGGTCGAAGGCGGCGAACCTGAGGGCGTAGCCGCCGCCGAGGCAGATCCCGACCGCCCCGATCCGCTCGGGGTCGACCTCGGGCCTGCTCCGCAGCAGCGACACGGCGGCCCTGAGGTCGGCCAGCTTGCCCTGCCAGTCCTCGTGCTGCCGTGGCAGGCCGCCCGACTCGCCCCAGTTGCGGTGGTCGAAGGCCAGCGTGACGTGGCCGTGGGTGGCCAGCCGCTCCGCGTACCGGCCGGTGACCTGGTCGCGCACCCCGGTGAAGGGGCCGGTGAGGACGAGGGCGGGGTGCGGCCCCTCGCCCTCCGGGATGCGCATGTCGCCGACGAGCGTGATGCCGTCGACCTCGAACTCGACTCTCATGCGTTCAGTCTGGCCCGCCGGGGCGACCTCGCGGGCCGCACCGCCGGACTCGGCCGGGGCCTTCCGGACAGGCCCCCGCCGAAGCCCGGGACCGGCGCGCCGTCACGGGGCGCCGGCCGGGGTCCACACGATCGCCGAGAGAGGGGCGTCCGGGGTCAGGAGTCGAAGCCGAGGCCCATCCTGTCGAGCGTCCGCAGCCACAGGTTGCGCCGCCCCTGGTGCAGGTCCGCCTGGGCGATCGACCACCGGGTGAACTGGATCACCCCCGACCGCACGGGCTCGGGAGGGAACGGGACCGGCTTCTCCCGCACCATCGCCAGCTCGGTCCGCTCGGTGCGCTCGCCCGACAGCAGGTCGAGCATCACGTTGGCGCCGAACCTGGTCGCGCCCACGCCCATGCCGGTGTAGCCGACCGCGTAGGCGAGACGGCCGCCGTGCGCCTGGCCGTAGAAGGCGCTGAAGCGGCTGCAGGTGTCGATCACGCCGCCCCACCGGTGGGTGAAGCGGAGCTCCGACAGCTGCGGGAAGGTCGTGTAGAAGTGCCCTGCCAGCTTGACGAAGGTCTCGTCGCGCTGCTCGTACTCGGGCTTGATCTGGCCGCCGTTGTAGTAGACGGCGTCGTAGCCGCCCCACAGGATCCGGTTGTCGTCGGTGAGCCGGTAGTAGTGGAACTGGTTGGCCGAGTCGCCGACGCCCTGCCGGTTATGCCATCCGACGGAGGCGAGCTGGGCCTCCGACATGGGCTCGGTCATGAGGGCGTAGTCGTAGACCGGTACGAGGAAGTGCTTGAGCCGCTTCAGCAGGGGCGGGAAGACGCCCGTGCCGAGCGCGACCCTGCCGGCCTTCGCGGTGCCGTACGGCGTGCGCAGCTCCATCGTGACGCCGTCGTCGGCGAGCGACCTGACGGGGGTGCGCTCGTAGATGCGCACGCCCGCCTCCAGGCAGGCCTTGCGCAGGCCCCAGGCCAGCCGGGCGGGGTCGACCATGGCGCAGCCCTGGCGCTCCCACAGCCCTCCCAGGTAGGTGGGGGAGTTCACCTCCGCCCTGATCTGCTGCTGGTCCATCAGGACGTAGTCGAGCCCGAGCTCCTCGATGAGGTCGAGGTGTCCTGCCAGGTCGTCGAGCTGCCACGGTTCGGTGGCGACGTGCAGCTCGCCGGTGCGCTCGAAGGAGCAGTCGATGTCGTAGCGCTCGAGCGTGCGCTCGATCTCGTCGAGGTTCTCGACGCCCATGCGCTCGAGGCGGTCGATGTCCTGCGGCCACCGGTCGAGGCCGTTGGGCAGTCCGTGCGTCAGCGTCGCCATGCAGAACCCGCCGTTGCGGCCGCTGGCCGCCCAGCCGATCCTGCGGCCCTCCAGCAGGACCACGTCCTGGCCCGGGTCCCGCTCCTTGGCCATCAGGGCGGTCCACAGCCCCGAGAAGCCGCCGCCGACCACGACGAGGTCGGCCTTGGTGGTGCCGATGAGCCGTTTCAGCGGCTCGGGTCTGGCCGGGGTGTCCAGCCAGTACGGCTTGCGCTCCGCGTCAGCAAGAGCCTTCAGCGGATCCACAAATCTCACATCCCTACGTGAGTGTTACTACAGCACATGAATTGATTGCCCGATCAGTCAGTTGATCGCGCGCGGGTTCCCCCCGCCTGAATCCGATCTCGCCTCCCTGTTCCTTGCCAAGGTCTCGCCCGCGTGCCACCGTACGGCGCGCACGGGCAGGTCCGCCCGCGACCCGCGAAAGCGGGCGCGGTCCCGCAGGACGGCGGGGGCCGATCCCCCACCGCCTGAGGCGCATTATGCCGAAACCCCCGCCACGGCGGGGGCTCACGGACTTCCTAGACGCGGCGCCGCGCGGTCACCGAGTTGACGACGGCGATCACGACGCCCACCGCGAAGATGAGCGTACCCAGGATATTCACCTGGGGCGGGACACCGATGCGGGTGGCCCCCCAGATCCACAGCGGGAAGGTCTGCATGGCGCCGCTGGTGAACTGGGTGATGACGAAGTCGTCGATGGACAGCGCGAAGGCCAGCAGCGCGCCGGCGACCACACCGGGCAGGATCATCGGAAAGGTGATCCGCCAGAACGTGGTCCATGACGAGGCGCCCAGGTCCCTGGCGGCCTCCTCGATGGACGGGTCTAGCCCGACCACGCGGGCGCGCACGGTGATGGCCACGAACGACACCGAGAACAGCACGTGGGCGATGAGCGCGGTGGTGAAGCCCATGTCCACGCCGGTGCTGACGAACAGCGACAGCAGCGCGGCGCCCATGACCAGCTCGGGCGAGGAGATCGCGGCGAACATCACCAGGTTCATCGGGCCCTGCCCCTTGAACCGGTAGCGGCCCAGCGCGAGCCCGATCATCGTGCCGAGCACCGTGGTGATCAGCACCGAGAGCACCGCGAGCTGGAGCGAGTTGAACACCGCGTCGGTCAGGTCGGGATACTCGTCGAGCCGTCCCCACCACTTGAGCGTGAAGCCCTGCCAGGAGACGTTCGACTTGCTCTGCGTGTCGTTGAAGCCGAAGGCGATCATGACGGCGATCGGCAGGAACAGCCACGCGATGATGACCCACACGTAGCCGAACAGCAGCCGGTCGGCGAGTTTGCGCGTTCTCATCGTGCCGCCGCCTCCAGCACGTTCTCGGTGCCCAGCGCCTTGGCGTAGGCGAAGATGCCCACGAGCATGGCCGCCATCAGCGTGAACGACAGCGCCGAGGCGGTCGGGTAGTTGTTGTTGACCAGGTACTGGGTCTGGATGATGTTGCCGATCATCGTGTTGGCCGGGCCGCCCAGGATGCCCGCGTTCACGTAGTCGGCCGTCATCGGGACGAAGGTCATCAGCACGCCCGCGAACACCCCTGGCAGCGACAGCGGCAGCACGATCTTGCGGAACGCGGCGGTCCTGGTCGCGTAGAGGTCCTGGGCCGCTTCCACGACCCGGGGGTCCACCCGCTCCAGCGCCACGTAGATCGGCAGGATCATGAAGGGCAGGTAGTTGTAGACCAGTCCGCCGATCACCGCGGCCGACGTCTGCAGCACGTGGAAGTCCTGGGGCAACCAGCCCAGGGCCTTCAGCGGCTGCAGCACGATGCCCTCGTCGGCCAGCAGGAACTTCCACGACACCGTCCGCAGCACGAACGAGACGAAGAACGGCAGCAGCACCAGCAGCAGGTACGTCGACTTCCTGGACCCGCCCTTGAAGGCGATCCAGTAGGCGACGGGATAGGCCATGGCGATGGCGATCGCCGTCCCGGCCAGGCCGTAGCCGACCGAGCGCAGGAACTGCGTCTTGAACTGCACCAGGCTGTCGACGTAGGTGGCGAAGTGGAAGGTCTGGGCGAACCCGTCGACCACGTTGCCCTCCTGGGTGGACACCGAGGCCATGAAGACCATCGGCACCACCAGGAAGATCGCCAGCCACAGCCCGCCCGGCAGGATCAGCAGGTAGGGGGTGAGCCGCCTCATCGTGCTAGCCCTGGGTGATGGGCTGGAAGATGCTCTCGAAGAGCTGCTCGGTCTTGCTGTCCAGCAGCAGGTAGGAGCGCATCTTGGCCAGATCCGCCTCCGACGGGTAGATCAGCGGGCTCTCCGCGACCTGCTGGAGCGCCTGCTTGTCCTCGCCCGTGGCCTTGGCGGCGTCGGCGAGCACGATGTCCTTGGTCGCGGGCACCGGCGTGATGTAGTTGATGTACTCCACGAGCATCGCGGCGATCTTGGGCTGGTAGACGTAGTCCATCAGCGTGAGCGCGTCGACCGGGTTCTGGGCGGTCTTCGGGATGCACATGTTGTCGGTCCAGATCGTGGCGCCCTCCTGCGGCACCACGAACTTGAGGTTCTTGCCCTCGGCGACCTGCTGGAAGATGTCGCCCGACCAGGCCATCGTGATCCAGATGTCACCGCGGACGAGCGCCTCGATGTAGTCGTTCTCGTAGTACTTGCGCACCAGGCCCTGGTCGCGCTGCTCCTGGAGCTTGGCCGCGGCCTTGCGCCAGTCGGCCTCCTTCGACTTGTCAGGGTCGATGCCGAGCGCGAACATCCCGAAGTTGGCGATCTCCTGCGAGTCGAGCATCATGCCGACCTTGCCCTTGTACTTCGGGTTCCAGAGGTCGTTCATGCTGGTGACCTCGTCGACGTACTCGGGGTTGTAGGCGATGCCCGTGACGCCGACCGTCCACGGGATCGTGTAGGTGTTGTTCGGGTCCCAGAGCGGGTTCTTCACCTTCTGCGCCGCGTTGGCGGCGAAGTTGGGAAGCTTGGAGTGGTCCAGCGGAGCCAGGTAGCCGAGGTTCATCGCCTTGGCGAGCTGGTTGCCGTTGGTCATGACCATCAGGTCGAAACCGATGTCGGTGTTGGCGGCGAGCTGCGGCTGGATCTTGCCGAACCACGTGCCGTTGTCCTGGATGGCCTCGGTGTAGGTGACCTTGATGCCCTTGTCCTTCTCGAACATCTGCAGGGACGGGTAGTTCTTGCCGTCCTTGTCGATGTAGAGCGGCCAGTTGGCGAAGCGGAGCACGCCGTTCTGCTTCTTGCCGGCCCAGAAGTCGGCGGCGGCGTTCTGCGTCGGTGCGGCGGCTGACTTCTTGCCCTCGACGCCACAGGCGGCGAGGGCCATGGCGGCGGCCGTCATCCCGGCGAGCTTGAGTGCGTCGCGGCGACTCGTGGTCATGCCGCGTAGGAAGGCGGGGTTCGTGCGGACGTCCATGAGACGGATATCAACTTCCAATCGCGTATGAGTGCTGCGGCTGCCATGAGAGCCAGACGGCATCGCCACGTTCGGCCGTGGTCGAGGCGTCGTGCGCGTTCTGCTGGAAGACGGTCACCTCGGCGCCGTCGGCCAGCCGTACCGCATAGCTGTTGTAGGTGCCCAGGTAGACGACCTCGGAGACGGTGCCGGGGACGGCGCTGAGGCCGCCGTTGGGCTCGTCGACGTCGATCGTGATCTTCTCAGGGCGGACGGTCACCGTGACCTCCCCGTCCTGCCCCCCTGGGACCAGCACGCGCCCTCCCGCGACCTTCAGCACGCCCCCCGTGAGGGCGCCGGTCAGCAGGTTGGATGTGCCGATGAAGCCCGCGACGAATGCGGTGGCGGGCTGCTCGTAGATCTCGCGGGGCCCGGCGAGCTGCTCGACCAGACCGTCGTTCATGACGGCGATGCGGTCGCTCATCGTGAGGGCCTCGCTCTGGTCGTGCGTCACGTAGACGAACGTGATGCCGACCTCACGCTGGATGCGCTTCAGCTCGATCTGCATGGCCTGGCGCAGCTTCAGGTCGAGCGCGCCCAGCGGCTCGTCCAGCAGCAGGGCCCTGGGGTTGTTCACCAGAGCCCTGGCCAGCGCGACGCGCTGCTGCTGGCCGCCGGACATCTCGCGTGGCCTGCGCTTCTCGCGACCGGTCAGGTCGACGATGTCCAGGATCTCCCCGACGCGGCGCTTGATCTCCGCGTCGGGGGTCTTCTTCTGCTTGAGTCCGAAGGCCACGTTGTCCCACACGTTCATGTGCGGGAACAGGGCGTAGGACTGGAACACCATGTTGACGTCGCGCTTGTTGGGCGGAACGTCGGTGACGTTCTGGCCGTGGAGCTTGACCGTGCCGCGCGTAGGCTCCTCGAAGCCGGCGATCATCCGCATGGTGGTCGTCTTGCCGCACCCGGAGGGGCCGAGGAGGGAGAAGAACTCCCCCTCGGCGATGGAGAGCGAGACGCCCTTCACCGCCTGGACGACCTCGCCATGCGAGAGGTACTCCTTGATCACGTCCTCAAGGTCGATAGCGCTGGTCATACCAGGATTTATCCCACTCTGTGTCGGAGCTATTCGCCGATGTAGTGCATGACGTGCTTGACCCGGGTGTAGTCGTGCAGGCCGAAGACCGACAGGTCCTTGCCGTAACCCGAGTGCTTGAAGCCGCCGTGCGGCATTTCGGAGACGAACGGGATGTGGGTGTTGACCCACACCACGCCGAAGTCGAGCCTGTTGGACATCCGCATGGCGCGGCCGTGGTCGGAGGTCCACACCGAGCCCGACAGGCCGTACTGCACGCCGTTGGCCTTGGCCAGGGCGTCGGCCTCGTCGGTGAAGGTCTGGACGGTGATCACGGGTCCGAAGACCTCGTTCTGGACCATCTCGTCGTCCTGCTGGAGGCCGTCGACGACGGTCGGCGCGAAGAAGTAGCCCTTGTCGCCGACCCGGTGGCCGCCGGTCAGGACCTTGGCGTGCGCGGGCAGCCGCTCGAAGAACCCGGAGACCTTGGTCAGCTGGTTCTCGTTGTTGAGCGGGCCGTACAGCGCCTCCTCGTCGGACAGGTCGCCGGTGACGGTCCCGGCCGCGGCCTCGGTGAGGGCGGCGACGAACTCGTCGTGCACGCTCTCGTGGACCAGCACGCGGCAGGCCGCGGTGCAGTCCTGGCCCGCGTTGTAGAAACCGGCGGTGGCGATCGACTCGGCGGCCGCCTTGAGGTCCTTGACGTCCTCGAACACCACGACGGGCGCCTTGCCGCCCAGCTCGAGGTGCACGCGCTTGAGGTCCTCGGCCGCGCTCTTGGCGACGGCCATGCCCGCGCCGACCGAGCCGGTGATGGCGACCATCGCGGCCGTCGGGTGGCCGACGACCAGGGCGCCGGTCTCGCGGTCGCCGGTGACGACGTTGAAGACGCCGGGAGGCAGCACGCTGCCGATGATCTCGGCGAGCTTGAGCGTCGAGGCGGGCGTGGTGTCCGACGGCTTGAGCACGATCGTGTTGCCCGCGGCGAGCGCGGGGGCGATCTTCCAGACCGCCATCATCATCGGGTAGTTCCAGGGCGTGACCTGGCCGACGACACCGATCGGCTCGTGCCGGATGACACTGGTGTGGTCGGCGAGGAACTCACCGGCCGTGGGGCCCTCCAGCGTGCGCGCCGCTCCCGCGAAGAAGCGGAAGTGGTCGGCGGCGACCGGAGTCTCGTCCTCGGCCATGCGAGCTCGGGGCTTGCCGGTGTTGAGGCACTCGGCCTCGTTGATCTCGTCGGCCCGCGCCTCGATCGCGTCGGCGACCTTCAGCAGCAGCCCGGCGCGCTCGCCCGGCGTCGTCCGCCCCCACGATTCGAACGCGGCGGCCGCGGCGGCGTAGGCAGCGTCGACGTCCTCCTGCCCGGAGACGGGCGCCTGTGCGTAGGTTTCTCCGGTGCACGGGTCGATGACGTCCGAGAATCGGCCGCTCTTGGCATCCACGAACTCACCGTTGATGAAGTTCTGCAGACGGGTGGTCAACGTTGACCTCCTGGTGAGGTGGCTGAGTTGTCGCGACTCTGACAGAGCGTCAGCATCAGGACAAGGGATTTCGTCGCGAAGATATCAAATTGCTACGAATTCGCTTGACAGTGCGCCCAGAACTGACAACATGTCGCACCAGGACCCCACGAAGCTGTGCGGCACAGGAGGGATTGCCACATGACGACCCCGCCCAAGGCGCGCAGAGACGGCGACGGCAGGCCCGCCCAGGTCGTGCTCGACGACCTGTCCAAGCGCATCATCGAAGAGCTGCAGGAGGACGGGCGCAAGCCGTACGCGGCGATCGGCAAGGCGGTCGGGCTGTCGGAAGCCGCGGTACGCCAGCGGGTGCAGCGCCTGCAGACCGACGGGGTCATGCAGATCGTCGCCGTCACCGACCCGCTGACGCTCGGCTTCCCCCGCCAGGCGATGATCGGCATCAACTGCGAGGGCGACCTCGACAGCGTCGCCGACGAGCTCGCCTCGATCGAGGAGATCGACTACGTGGTGCTGACCGCGGGCTCCTTCGACGTGATCGTCGAGGTGGTGTGCGAGGGCGACCGTCACCTGTTGGAGATCCTCGGCAAAATCCGCGCGATCCCGGCAGTCCGCGCCACGGAGTCGTTCGTGTACCTCAAACTGCGCAAGCAGACCTACTCGTGGGGCACTCGGTAAATCTTTTCCCCTTTTTCCGGCAAGCAGCGTCAACGCGCCGAGTCTGTTTCCGCGTGATCACGACAGGGCCGACCCCTCCAGGGACGACCGCGAAGGACGCCGGTAGGCCCGGCTGTGGTCCGCGCACAGGTACAGCGTGAGCCCTTCGGGCGTGGTCGTGCGGGACAGGCCGCCCCGGTCCCGCTCGGGATCGACCCGGACGAGAAGAGCCTCCAGCGCCCGGACCACGGCCGCCCGGCCGGTCCGTCCGGAGTGACGGGCCGGCCGGGCGACCGCCGGGCTCACCGCACCTGGATGGTGGCGATCTCCCAGGCGCGCAGCGGCAGGCGGGCGGCGTCGACCGGCTCGCCCGGCCGGCCGCGCAGGTCGGCGCGGCGGGCCTCGGTGAAGTCGCCCTCGATCGTCGCCACCGTGTCCGCGCCCGACAGGGCGACCAGCCGCAGTTCCTTCCACTCGTCGCGGCGGCGCAGCGAGGTCATGACGACGCCCTCGCCCTTCACGGTGAGGCCCGTGCCCGGGGCGGGCAGGGACAGGTCCGCGGCACCGGTGCCGGGCACGGCCAGCACGTCGTGCCGGAACACCTCCGCCGCCCCCGGCACCGCCGCCCACGTCCCCGTGTACGGCATGAGCGCCAGCCTGACCGAGCGCGGCCCCCTCGACTGGGCGGCCGGGGTCGGCAGCTGCGGACCGGCGGGCTCCGGCCGCAGGGCGTTGCGGTTGCGGGACAGGTACCCGACCGAGCGCAGCAGCGTCAGAGCCAGCTCGTCGTCCACCAGCTCGTACTCGGTGACGTGCTCGAGGAGGGCGGCCACCCCGCCGGCGGCCACCCACGAGGAGGCGGGGAAGGTCGGCAGCGGGGTCTCGCCGCAGCCTCCCTCGGCCGTCGGAGCGCGTTCGACGACGGCGAACTGCCCCTCGGCGAAGGAGGCGGCGGCCGGCTCGGCCAGCGGCACGTGCAGGCGGACCCGGTGGTCGGCGCAGCGGTTGTCGAACTCCACGTGCAGCCGGACGAACGGCTCGCCCGCCCGCAGCTCGACCCGGGTGGCGACGGTGACGTGCTCGACGGCCGCCGTGCGGGCGGCGGCGGGGAGCGGGTCGGCGGGCCCGTCGGCCTCGGTGACGTCGGTGCCCCTCGGCCAGGCGTAGCCGCGGTGGACGTCGAGGGCGGCGACCAGCGGGCCCGAGCAGACCAGGCTCACCTCCACCGACTCCGGCGCCAGGACCAGCAGGTCGGCGGCTGGCGGGGCGTGGTTGTAGGTGTCGCCCACGTCCCCGCTTTCGACGATCCGCGCGGCGCCGGCGATCGTCACGCCGTCGCGGCCGGTGAGGGTGAGCGTGCCGTCGGCGGCGACCTCCACGCGCAGCAGGCCGTTGTCCAGCACCTGACCCTCGGCCCGCACCCCGCGCGGTCCGGCGCCGGGGGCGGGGCTCCGCGACCCGGACGGGCGGCCGGGGCGGACGCTCGTGTGGCCGAGGGCGGGCGTGTCCACCAGCGCGGCGACGGTCCTGCGGGCCTCGGCGACGATGCGGACGCGGGTGACGGCGCCCTCCGCCTCCGCCAGCGCCGCGGCCACCTCCGCCACGTCGAAGGCCGCCGCCGGCTCGCGCGCGACCCTGAAGACCAGCACCCCGTCGGCGATCGACCAGCCGGTGATGTGCTGGCCGTACAGCTCGGTGCCGTGGATGAAGGTGAACGCCAGGCGCGGGTCCATCTCCTCGTCGAGCAGCAGCGTCGGGGCGTACTCCAGGGTCTGGGCGGGCACCGCCCTGCCCGCGGCGTCCACCAGCGGGTCGAGGCCCGCCACGTCCATCAGCACCACCCCGGTGCGCGGGAACGGCGAGGGGTTGACCACCAGGACCGCGCCCGAGGGCACGGCGGCGGCCAGGCGGGAGGTCACCATGTCGCGGACGGCCTGGCCGAGGTGCTCGGCCTCGGCGATGCGGGCCGCGACCTGCTGGGCGGTCTCGTCGACGCCGCACCCGGTGACCGAGTCGTGGCCGCTGGCGTCGATCAGCCGCCACCACGCCATGTCGAGGAAGCGCTCGGGCCACGACTCGCCCCAGAGCGCGGCCAGCGGCTCGGCGTAGCGCTCGACCATCCGCTCGGCCCTGCCCATCGCCTGCTTGACGTGGGCGCGCACCGAGATGACGCCGGGCAGGATGTTGGCGCGGGCGTGCGAGCGCAGCTCGCCGTGGACGCGGGGCAGCCCCTCGGTCCCCTGCGCGCCGATGTAGCCCGACAGCGTGTCCATGCGGGCGCCGAGCGAGGCCACCATCTCCGGCAGCCCGCGCACGGGGGCCGAGTGGTCGGTGCCGTACATCGCCAGCAACGGCTTGTCCTCGCCCTGCCATCGCCGCATGGTGGTGACGAACGTCTCGGCCCGCGCGAGCACCTGTCCCGGCGCCTCGAACAGGTGGGCCCCGTTGCCGTAGCCTCCGGCGGGCAGGTACTGGGCGCGGACCGCGGTGCCGTCGGGCGCGACCCACGCGAAGGCGTCGGTGACCACCGAGGCGGGCACCCCCCGGTAGACGCACGCCTGCGCCAGCCCGGCGAGGGCGAGGATCTGCGGCATCTGGGCGGTGTGGCCGAACATGTCGGGCAGGTAGCCGACCGGCATGGCGCCGCCGAGCTTGTCGGCCCGGTCCATGCCCAGTTCGAGGTTGCGGACGATGGTCTCGCCCGAGCACAGGAACTCGTCCAGCAGGATCTGCCACGGCCCGATCGCCAGCCGTCCCGCCTCGACCAGCGCGGCGATCCGGTCGCGGTTCTCCGGGCGCACCTCGAGGTAGTCGTCCACGCAGGCCAGCTGCCCGTCGAGGGTGAAGTGGTAGTCGGGCTCGCGTTCCATGGTGTCGAGCACCTCGTCCATGAGCGCGACCAGGCGCAACCTGAAGCGCTGGAACGGCTCGTACCACTCCCTGTCCCAGTGCGTGTGCGGGACGACGACGATCTCCTGGGTCACGCGCACAGCGCCATCACCTCGTTCTCGTGGGTTTCCAACCTGAACGGTCCGTCGCCCGCGGGCAGCACGACGCGGTCACCGCGGATGACCTGCCGCTCCCCCGAACGGCGCACCAGGACCAGCCCGTCGGCGTCGAGGGCCAGCAGCTCGTCGCCGAGCCTGAGCAGCAGCGGCCCGTCGGGCCCCGCCGAGACCGCGGTACGGCCCGCCCGCACGCCGTCGAGGACCGCGCCGGGCTCCTCGGCCAGCACCCACGTGGTGGGCGCGCCGGGCAGCCCGTCGGCGCCGTGGCGGTGGAAGTCGCTGCCGCCGATGACGATGACGTCGTCGCGCCAGGCCTGCGCCCACGCCAGCGGCGCGCCCCAGCGCCGGTCCCACCAGCCGGAGTGCCAGACCTCGACCACGCGCGGCCGCCGCGGCAGCGGGTGCAGCCACGCGCAGTCGCCGCCGAGCGGATGGTTGATCGACAGCAGCCCGCGCTCGCCCCAGGTGCCGGGCGGCCGGCGGAAGTCGACCCAGCCCACGTCGCCGAACACGTTGGCGTGGCCCCGGTCGGTGGTCACCTCCTGCCCGGGAATCAGCGCGATCTCCCGGACCTTGGCCAGGTGAGGGTGATGGCTGACGGTGTTGTGGTCGGTGACCGCCAGGAAGTCGAGCCCTCTGCCGGTGGCCAGCGCGGCCAGCTCCGCGACCGTCAGCGCGCCGTCGCTGTGCACGGTGTGGGCGTGGAAGTCGCCGGCGTACCACCGCAGGCCATCCACGTCGGGGATGTCGCGGCGCGGCGGCCGGACCGCGGGCGGCGGCTCCTCCTCCACCGGCCGCTGGGGCGCCCGCCAGTGGACCGTCACCTCCAGCGTGTACTCCAGCCCCTCCGGCGGCACCCGGTGCAGCCGCAGCCACACCTGCCACGCGCCGGGCTCGAGCTCGCCCGGCAGGTAGCCGGGCGTGGCCCAGTCACGGGTGATCGTGTACTCGTCGCGCGCGCCGCCCGACCAGCCGCGGAAGCCGTACGGCCCGGCGGCGCCCAGATCGAGCACCCCCTTGGACCGGTCGTAGCGCAACCCGACGGTCACCCCCTCGGCCCCCGCGGGCAGCTCGAAGGGCACCTCCCTCAGCATCCGCTCCAGCCGGTCGTCCAGGCTCCAGCGGCCGTGGATCAGCGTCATACCACGTTCCCATCGCGATAGATCAGCGCCCGGTCGCCCCTGGGCACCGCGAATCCTTCCGCACCGGGCGCCGGCTCGCTGCCTTCCGGCACGACGACCTGCACGAGCACGCCGCCGACCTCGAGCGTCACCAGGTGGACGGCGCCCAGGTTCTCCACGATCGCCACCTTTCCCCCGAAGGCGCCTTCGACGGGCTCGGCCGCGTAGGTCATGTACTCCGGCCGCACGCCGTAGACGATCTGCTCGCCGTCGGACAGCCGGCCCTCCGCCGAGGCGGGCACCGGCAGCTTGCACCCCGCGACCTCCAGCCGCTCTCCCCTGACGACGCCCTCCAGCAGGTTCATCGGGGTCGAGCCGATGAAAGCGGCGACGAAGGTGTTGGCCGGACGCTGGAACACCTCGGCCGGGGTGCCGATCTGCCTGATGTGCCCGTTCTCCATGACCGCCATCCGGTCGGCCATGGCCAGCGCCTCCGCCTGGTCGTGGGTGACGAAGACGGTGGTGACGCCGAGCTCGCGCTGCAGCTTCTTCAGGAACGTGCGGGCCTCGAGGCGGAGCCTGGCGTCCAGGTTGGACAGCGGCTCGTCGAACAGGAACGCCTGCGCCTGGGTGGCCATGACGCGGGCGAGGGCGACGCGCTGCTGCTGGCCGCCGGACAGCTGCCCGGGGCGGCGGTCCATGAGGTGGGCCAGGCCGAGCCGCTCGCCGACCTCGCGGGCCCGGCCGGCCCGGGTCGCCTTGGCGACCTTCTTGATGCGCAGCGGGTAGGCGATGTTGTCGGTGACGTCCATGTGGGGGAAGAGCGCGTAGTCCTGGAAGACCATCGCCACGTCGCGCCCGCCCGGCTGGACCCCGGTGACGTCGCGCTCGCCGATGACGACCGAGCCGTCCGTGGCGGTCTCCAGGCCCGCGATCGTCCGCAGGAGCGTCGTCTTGCCGCAGCCCGACGGGCCGAGCAGGGCGAAGAACTCGCCGTCGGGAATCACCAGGTCGAGCGAGTCGAGCGCCTTCACGCCGCCTGGGTAGACCTTGGTCAGGCCTCTGAGTTCGATCGCGGCCATCAGCGCTTGATCCCTCCGTGGAAGCGGAAGCCGTACTTCTTGCTGACGAACAGGTACATGAGCACCACCGGCACCGAGTAGAGCAGGCCGAAGGTGGACAGCAGCGGCAGGTTGGCCTGACCGCCCTCGGTGTAGAGGGTGAACATGATCACCGCGCCCGGCTGCTTCTCGATGTCGCTGAGCAGCAGGTAGGGCATCAGGAAGTTGCCCCACACGTTGGCGATGGACCAGACGGCGATCGTGGCCAGGCCCGGCCGTACCAGGGGGACGACCACGTGGCCGACGATCTGCAGCGGCGAGGCGCCGAAGACCCGCGCCGACTCCTCGTAGGACTTCGGGGTGGAGTCCATGAAGTCCTTGAGCATGAAGACGGCCGCCGGCAGCAGGCCGCCGGTGAGGATGAGGATGAGGCCGAGCTGCGAGTCGATGAGGTCGAGCTCGACGGCCAGCTGGAACAGCGGCACCATCGCGGCCGTCCCCGTGATGATCGAGGACAGCAGCAGCAGCGCGTAGAGCAGCGCGTCGCGTCCCGGCAGGCGCACGCGGCTGAGCGCGTAGGCCGCCAGCGCGGCCAGCAGCACGACCAGGACGGCGGTGCCCACCGCCAGCAGCAGCGAGTTGTAGAGGGAGCCGAGCGCGTACGGGTGCTCCAGGATCGCCGCGAAGTTGGCCACCGTGAAGTCGGGCAGCGAGACCTCGTAGGTCGGGTTCGAGGTGAACGGCGCGGCGGCCAGCCACAGCAGCGGCACGGTGAAGAAGGCCAGGAGCACGGCGATCAGCGTGTAGAAGCCGATCCGGCCGAGGACGAAGCGGGTCATGACCTCCTCCTGAGCAGCCGCAGGTAGAACACCGCCACGACCAGGTTGATCAGCAGGATGATCGTGGAGACGGCGGCGCCGAACCCGAGCTCGCCGCCCTTCAGCGCCACGTTGTAGACGTGGACGGCCAGCACCTCCGACCTGTGGTCGGGCCCTCCGGCGGTCAGCAGGAAGGGGGTGAAGTCGTTGAACGTCCAGAGGCTGATGAGCAGCAGGTTGGTCAGGATGTGGCCCCTGATGTGCGGGAAGACCACGTCGCGCAGCTGCTGCCAGCCAGAGGCGCCGGCCAGCCTGGCGCTCTCCAGGTGCGAGGGCGGCACGTTGCCGAGCGCCGCGCCGTACAGCATCATCGAGAAGGCGGTGCCGCGCCAGGTGTTGAAGACGACGATGGACAGCATCGGGTGGTCGAGCAGCCAGGCGAAGCCTGGGATGCCGAGCAGCGCGTTGAGGGAGCCGCTGTCGCGGTCGAGCAGCGCGATCCACAGGAACGACACGACCGCGCCCGGCAGGATCCAGGCGAGGATGACCAGGCCCTCGACCACGCGCTTGAGCGGGCCGCGCCGGTCGCGCAGCAGCCAGGCGATGGTGAAGCCGAGCACGACCTGGCCGATGACCGCCGAACCGAGCACGAACTGCACCGTCAGCCAGGTGGAGTTCCAGAACCCGCCGTCGGAGACGGCCTTGACGAAGTTGTCGAGGCCGACGAACCGCGGCTCCGCGGCCGCCAGGCCGGTCAGGCGGTAGTTCGTCAGCCCCAGGTAGATGACCCACAGCGCGGGAAACACCAGGAACACCGCGATGAGCGCCATCGCGGGGGCGACGAACGCGACGGCCCTGGGCGTGCCCAGACCCGCCGCGTCCGCGCTGTACCGGGCCTTCTCAGGAAGAGACGTTGCCCGCGCCACCGACGAGTCCTTCGAGCTTCGACTGGTAGTCCGCGGCGGCCTGGTCGGGCGCCTTGCCGCCGACCACCTGCGCGGTGGCCTCCTGCAGCGCCGCCGACACCTGCGGGTAGACGGCCATGGGCGGCCGGTAGGCCGTCAGCGGGAGCACCTTCTCCGAGATGAACATCAGCAGGGGGTCGCTGGTGAGGATCTCCTTGTTGACGTCCGAACGCGGCGTGATGCGCACGTTCGCCTTGGTCTCCTCCTTCAGCGCCTCGGGCGACAGGGTGAAGGCGGCCAGCTCGAAAGCCTCCTTCGGATGGGCGCTGTTGGGGTTGACGGTCCGCAGCGCGCCGCCCGACATGCTGACGAAGTCCTGGCCGCGGATGCCCTTGCCCGGCTCCAGCGCCGGGATCATCGCGTAGCCGACCACCTGGTCACGGTCGGCCATCTTGGCGACGCCGTCCTTGGGGTTGACCACGCCGCGCCAGAAGTAGTCGCCCTCCATCAGGATGCCGATCTTGCCGGCGGCGAACTCGGCGAACGACTTGTCCCTGCCCTTGGCCTCCTGCTGCAGCTTGGGATCGCCCAGTCCGCTACCGCCGTAGATCTTCTGGTAGAGGCCGAGGGCGTCCTTGAGCGGCTGGGAGGCGCCCGACCACTTGCCGTCCTTGTAGATCTCGCCGCCCGCTCCCGCCAGCAGTGGTAAGACGCCCTGCATGGAGGTCGCCTCGCCCATGGCGGTGCCCGCGTTGATCTGGAGGGGGGTGGGGACGCCCGCCGACTTCAGCTTGGCGCCCGCGTCGAGCACCTCCTGCCAGCTCTTGGGCTGCCAGTCCTCCGGCAGGCCCGCCTTCTGGAAGAGCGTCTTGTTGAAGTAGAGGACGCGGCCGTCGGTGCCGATCGGCAGCGCGTACTTCTTGGCGTTGTAGGTCGTCAGGCCCTGCACCGCCTCGGGGATCTGCGACCAGCCGTCCCAGGCGTCGGCCTCGGGGCCGACGACCTCCGACAGCGGCTTGATGTACCCGGCCTCGGCGAACTCCCCCGCCCAGATGCCGTCGATGTCGATGACATCGGCGCCCTTCCTGGACTTCAGGTCGAGGGCCAGCTTGGTCTTGTACTGCTCGTCGTCGACACCGCTGGGCACGAACGTGACCTTGACGTTCTTGCCCTTCGCCTTCTGCGCCGCCTCGAACTTGGGGATGACCCAGTTGGCGATGTGTTCGGCGGTCACGGCGTTCTTGCCGCCCGCGATGGAGTTCTGGGTGATCGTCAGCTCGATGGCGTCAGAGCCGGAGGACGACTGGCCGCACGCGGTGAGCGCCATCCCGGTCACGGTGAGCACCGCGACAGCGCCAATGGATCTTTTCACGCAACCCTCCGAGAGTGTCCGAAAAGCCTGGGCCAATATGTCATGACAACATCACGACGTAAAGACCTGGCAACATTCCGGCAACCTCTCGGTTTTGGACAGGCCCTTGGGGTGGGCAGGCGGTGCCGTTGGGTCGTTCCGGAACAGGAGAGACGCACGCCGATCCCGTTCCGGCGGGGCGCTCCCGGTCCGGCGCTGTCTCCCCCGGCGGCGGGGGTGCTCATGGGGAGGCGCCCGGTGATCATGGGCGGGCGTGGGGCTCGCGTGGCGACAGGGGCCCGGAGCACGGCCGAGAAGCACAGGGAGGCGTCGATGGGGCACTCGCGCGGGGCCCGATCACCGGCGGGGGCGTCTCGCGCCCGGGGTGCCGATCGGTGCTCGTCAGGGTGTGAGCGCCAGCTCCAGTTCGTGCGCGATCGGGATGCCGTCCGACACGGCAGGGATGGACGGCTTCAGCGCGCGGGCCCGCTCGACCGCGTTCCGGTGCAGGGCGACCAGGTCGAAGCCGCGACGCTGGTAGAAGCGCAGCGCGTGGGTGTTGTCGTTGGTGGTGACCAGCCACAACCTGGTCGCACCGGCCGCGCGCGCCGCCTGCCTGAGGGCGTCGAGGAGGGCGGTCGCCGCGCCCCTGCCGGGAATGACGGCGTCGAGCGTGACGACCTCCCACTCCCGGCCGCGCACCGCGTAGGTGACCAGCCCCGCCAGGGCGCCGTCGAGGTGGGCCAGCAGGCCGGGCAGTGAGCCGGCGTCCATGGCCTCGCCGTGGCCGACCACGATCGGGCCGCCCCAGCTGTCGGTGAGAACCCGCAGGACGACCTCGCGGTCGGCCGGACCGATCGGCCGGATCTCGAACGGCATGCCCGACACGCTAGCCGATCAGCGGCGCCTCCGGCTCGAGCACGCGGGCGTCGGCGGCGACGATCGGCGGGACGGGCGTGCCGCTGGAGCCGACCAGGCGCGGCCCCGCGGGGCCGTACACCTCGCGCGGCTCGGGGAAGGCGAACAGCAGGGCCAGATACAGCACGGCGGCCGCCGCCAGGCCGAGCGGCAGCGAGACGTCCACGCCCCCGGCCAGGTCGCCGAGCGGGCCGACGAACTGTCCCGGCAGGTTGACGAACAGGATGGCCAGCGCCGCGGAGACGAGCCACGCGGTCATGCCGCGCCAGTTCCAGCCGTGGGTGAACCAGTAGCGGCCGCCGCGCTGGCGACGGTTGAAGACCTGCAGCGCCTCGGCGTCGTACCAGCCGCGGCGGGTGACGTAGCCGAGCATCATGATGACCATCCACGGCGCCGTGCAGGTGATGATCAGCGTGGCGAAGGTCGAGATGCTCTGGGTGAGGTTGGCGGCGAAACGGCCGACGAAGATGAAGCCGATCGACAGCGTGCCGATGAAGACCGTGGCCTGCACGCGGGAGAAGCGCGGGAAGACGCTGGAGAAGTCGAGGCCGGTGCCGTACAGGGCGGTGGTGCCCGTGGACATGCCGCCGATCAGCGCGATGAGGCAGACCGGCACGAAGTACCACGCGGGCGAGATGGCCAGCAGGCCGCCGACGTAGTTGGGCGCGGCCGGGTCGACGTACTGCGCGGCCTTGACCGCGATGACCGAGGCGGTGGCGAGGCCGAAGAAGAACGGCAGGATGGTGGCGATCTGCGACAGGAAGGCGGCGGCCATCACCCGCGAGCGGGGCGTCCCGGCGGGGATGTAGCGCGACCAGTCGCCGAGGAAGGCGCCGAACGAGACGGGGTTGGACAGCACGATCAGCGCCGCGCCGATGAACGAGGGCCAGAACAGCGGGTCGCCAGGGGCGATCGTGCCCGCGTAGGAGGGGTCGAAGTCGCCGGCGAACGCGAAGGCGCCCAGCACGAACAGCAGCGACGCGGCCACCACGGCGATCTTGTTGACGAAGAGCATGAAGCGGAAGCCGTACACGCAGACGATCAGCACCAGGCTCGCGAACAGCGCGTAGGCGACGGCGTAGGCCGGTCCGCTCTCCGGCAGGCCCACCAGCCGGTGCGCGCCGCCGACCAGCGCGTCGCCCGAGGACCACACCGAGATGGAGAAGAAGGCGATCGCCGTCAGCAGCGACAGGAACGAGCCGACGACCCGGCCGTGGACGCCCAGGTGCGCCGAGGAGGAGACCGCGTTGTTGGTGCCGTTGATCGGGCCGAACAGCGACAGCGGGGCCAGGATCAGCGCGCCCACCACCAGGCCGAGCCCGGTGGCCGCCAGCCCCTGCCAGAACGACAGGCCGAACAGGATGGGGAAGGCGCCCAGCACGCAGGTGGCGAAGGTGTTGGCGCCGCCGAAGGCCAGCCTGAACAGGTCGACGGGACGGGCGGTGCGGTCGGCGTCGGGGATGCGGTCGACCCCGTGGGTCTCGATCTCGGTGATGCTTTCCCGGCGGCTCATGGCTTCTCCTTCATGGCCAGCAGGCTGATCAGGTCGTAGGCCACGTGGGAGGCGGCGACGGAGGTGATCTCGGCGTGGTCGTAGGCGGGGGCGACCTCGACCACGTCGGCCCCGACGAGGTTCGTGCCGGCCAGGCCGCGCAGGATCTCCAGCAGCTCGCGGCTGGTCAGGCCGCCCGCCTCCGGGGTGCCGGTGCCGGGCGCGTGCGCGGGGTCGAGCACGTCGATGTCGACGGAGACGTAGAGCGGGCGGTCGCCGATGCGCTGGCGGAGGGCGTCGATGACCTCGTCGAGGCCGCGGCGCAGCACGTCGGCGGCGGTGACGATGCCGAAGCCGAGCCTGCGGTCCTCCTCGAGGTCGCGCTTGCCGTACAGGGGGCCGCGGATGCCGACGTGGCTGAGCGCCTCGGTGTCGAGGATCCCCTCCTCGACCGCCCTGCGGAACGGGGTGCCGTGGGTGTACTCCGCGCCGAAGTAGGTGTCCCAGGTGTCCAGGTGCGCGTCGAAGTGCAGCAGCGCCACCGGGCCGTGCTTGGCGGCGGCGGCGCGCAGCAGCGGCAGCGCGATCGTGTGGTCGCCGCCGATCGTGACCAGCCGGCTGTCGAAGGCCGAGGCGGCCTCCTGGATCGCCTCGACCGCCTCGCCGATGTTGAAGGGGTTGCAGGCGATGTCGCCCGCGTCGGCGACCTGCACCCGCTCGAAGGGCGAGACGTCGAGGCCAGGGTGGTACGGCCGCAGCAGCCGCGAGGCCTCCCTGACGGCGGCGGGACCGAAGCGGGCGCCCGGCCGGTAGGAGACGCCGCTGTCGAACGGCACGCCCACGACCGCGACGTCCGCGTGCTCGACCTCGTCGAGGCGGGGGAGGCGGGCGAAGGTGGCGAACCCGGCGAAGCGCGGGATCCTGGAGGAGTCGACGGGCCCCCTGGGCATGGCCTGTCCCCTTTCTCGTGGCGAATGATCTCGTGGTGACTGTTCGCAGCCCTCGTGGCTGTTTGCACGAGTGTGCGCAACGCCCCCAGGAGGGGACAATTGTGCAGGTCACAAAAGTGCGCATACGCTTCGTGGGTGACCACAAAGGTCTCCGTCGAGGATCTTCTCCGCTCCCCCGCGCTGCAGCTGCGCCTGCTGGCCGGGGCGGCCGGCCTGTCGCGGTCGGTCTCGTGGGCGCACGTCAGCGAACTCGACGATCCGACGCCATGGCTGCTCGGCGCCGAGGTGATCATGACCACGGGCCTGGGCGTGCCCCGCACCGCCGCCAAGCAGCGGGCCTACCTCGAACGGCTCGACGACGCCGGGGTGTCGGCACTGGCCCTGTCGGCGCAGTTGCACATGCCGCCGCTGCACGAAGCCTTCTTCGAGGCGGCGGAGCAACGCGGCATGCCCGTCCTCGAGGTGCCGCTGGCCGTGCCGTTCATCGCGATCGCGCAGGAGGTGGCGGCGGCCGTCCAGGAGGACGCGCGCCAGCGGCTCGGCGCGCAACTCCAGGTGTTCGGCGCGCTGCGCTGGCTGGCCGCCGAGGACCTCGACCACGCCACGCTGTTCCGGCGGCTCGAACGGCTCAGCGGCTACGAGGTCTTCCTGTGCACCCCGCAGGGGCGCCCGCTGCTGCCCGGGGTGCCGGTTCCCGCACTCGACGTGCTGCCCTCGACGCCCGACGCGCCGCCCACCATCCCGGGCGGCTTCGTGCTGCCGGTGCCCTCCCCCGGCGGGCCGGCCGGATTCCTGGTCGCCTTCGAGCGGGAAGGCGCACGGCCCGCCGGGCTGGCCGTCGTCCAGCACATCGCCACCGTGGCCGCGCTCCAGGTGGCCATGGTCAGGCACGAACGGGAGACGCTGCGGCGCGAGGGCGCCGAGACGCTGTCGGAACTGCTGCAGGACGTGCTCGACCCGGCCACGGCGCGGCGCCGGCTGGCCAGGATGGGACTCGAGGCGCCCATCGCCCTGCTCGCGGTCCGCCAGGTGACCGACGAGGCGCTGCGCCGCGCCCTCGACGACGCGCCGCACCTCATGCTGCGCCGCGGCGACGACCGTTACGTGCTCGGCTCCCCCGCTCTCGGCACGCCCGTCGCGGAGATCCCCGGGGTGGCGGCGGGCGTCTCCAGGCCGTTCACGCCGGGCGAGCCGATGCGGGTGGCGCAGCGGGAAGCGGTGTGGGCGGCGGCCAGAGCCGCCGAGTCGGGCAGGGCCCTGGTCCACTACGGCGACGACACGACCGGAAGGTGGCTGCAGGACGACCCGTGGGTGCTGACCGCCCTGGTCGACCACGTGCTGGGAAAGGTGATCGCCTACGACTCCGCGCACGGCTCGCAGCTGCTGACCTCCGCGCGCACGTGGATGGAGCGTGACCGGCGCACCGAGGACGCGGCGGCGGCGCTGCACGTCCACCCCAACACGCTCGCCTACCGGCTGCGCCGCTTCGCGGAGCTGACCGGCCGCGACCTGTCGTCCAGCGCGGCCTTCGCGGAGGTCTGGCTGGCCATCCGAGCAGCCAGACAACTCGGCCTCCAGGACTGACCCCGAACGTCTCCCTACCTCGGGCCCTTCCTGGGTTTTTCCGCGCCTCGGACCCCCTCGGGCTTTCCGCTCAGGCTTCCCTCCAGCCTTTCCCCTCGGGCCCTCCCTCGGCCGCCCTCGGGCTTTCCCTGGCTTCTCCGTAGCTCGGGACTTCCCCTGGGCTCCCGCCTCCAGCCGGGTCGCCGAGGTCGCGGCGCTCCCGGCCCAGTCGCCCAGTCGCCCAGTCGCCTTGGGAGTTGTCGGGGTTACGGGTCTTCGGGTTGGCAGGGCGACGTAACGGCGGCGCGCCGAAGTCCCGCTGGAGTGGCGTGATGGACGGCCGGTCAGTCGTGACCGCGGGAGCGCCGACCCGGCTTGCCGTACGGGGGGATCATGAACGGGCGCCGGCCCGGCTTGCCGTACAGGGGGATCACGAACGGGCGCCGGCCCGGCTTGCCGTACGGGGGATCACTCTGCGGCCGCGAGCTGGCCGCAGGCGCCGTCGATCTCGCGTCCGCGGGTGTCGCGGACGGTCACCGGCACCCCGTGGAACTCCAGGCGGCGCACGAACGCCCGCTCGTCCTCCGGGCGGGAGGCCGTCCACTTCGAACCGGGAGTGGGGTTGAGCGGGATCAGGTTGACGTGCACCAGCTTGTTCTTCACCAGCTTGCCGAGCAGGTCGGCACGCCACTCCTGGTCGTTGATGTCCTTGATCAGCGCGTACTCGATGGACACCCGCCGCTTGGTCTTGGCGGCGTAGGCCCACGCGGCGTCGAGCACCTCGTGCACCTTCCACCGGGTGTTGATCGGCACGAGGGTGTCGCGCAGCTCGTCGTCGGGGGCGTGCAGCGACAGCGCCAGCGTGACGGGCAGCCCCTCGTCGGCGAGCTTGGCGATCGCCGGCACGAGGCCCACGGTGGAGACCGTGATGCCGCGCGCGGACATGCCGAGCCCGTCGGGCGCGGGTTCGACCATGCGGCGGACCGCGCCGATCACCGCCTTGTAGTTGGCCAGCGGCTCACCCATGCCCATGAACACCACGTTGCTGACCCGGCCGGGGCCGCCGGGGACCTCGCCCGCGGCCAGCGCCCTGGCTCCCGAGACCACCTGCTCGACGATCTCGGCCGTGGACATGTTGCGGGTCAGCCCCGCCTGGCCGGTGGCGCAGAACGGGCAGTTCATGCCGCAGCCCGCCTGCGAGGACACGCACATGGTGACCCGGTCCGGGTAGCGCATCAACACCGACTCGACCAGCGCGCCGTCGAACAGCCGCCAGAGCGTCTTGCGGGTGGTGCCCGCGTCGGTGGCCAGCTCGCGCACGGAGGTCAGCAGCGGGGGCAGCAGCACCGACAGCTTCTCGCGGGCGGCGGCCGGCAGGTCGGTCATCGCCGCGACGTCGGTGGTGAGGTGCGTGAAGTAGTGGCGCGAGAGCTGGTCGGCGCGGAAGGGCTTCTCGCCGAGCTCGGCGACCGCCGTGCGGCGCTCGGCCATCGTCAGATCCGCCAGATGTCTCGCGGGCTTGGCCCGGCGCGGCGCCGTGAACTGCAGCAACGGGCGCTCGGTCTTCTCGGCGGTCATGAGCCCTCTCTTTAATCTAGAGTCCAGATGTATGGCGATATACCGATCGTCTGGCGAGGGGCAAACCGAGGTCGTCCTCACCGATGGCAACCCTTACGGGAGCCGCACTCTGGTGGTCGAACGCGACGACGCCGCGTCGGTAGCTTACCTGTGCTCCCCGGGCGGCGAGGTGCACGGAGCCGTCTGGCTGGCCAACCACGTGCCCGCCCCCGAGGTCGTCGATCTGGCCAGGCTGAACGCGGGTGCGCCGCCCCTCATGCCACGGCCGAACACCCGCCATCCCGCGGGACGGCACGCGCTCGGCCAGCTGACCACCTTATGGTTCGAGGAGGGCGACGGGGTCGCCCTGTATGAGAACGACGAGCTTCTCGCGGTCATTCCGGGCTGGGCGGACATGAGCAGGAGCATGCCGGGCTACGCGCGCGAGGCCGTCGGCGAGACGCCGTTCGCCTGGGCGCTGTCCGAGGCGCTCGACGGGCTCCAGCCGCGGCTCGACCACGCCGGCTCCTACTGGCAGTGGCGCCACAGCGAGGGCTCGTGGGCCTCCTTCCAGCAGTTCGTCATGGGGCATCTCGACCGGACCGTCGGACCGTCGGGGCGCTACTGGGACGCCAGCGGCGAGCGGCTGCCGACGGTGGGGATCAGCGAGCGCCCGCCGTACCGGGGCAGGGACTTCACCGTGCTGTCGACGGTCGGTATGAGCTGCCAGCGCATGCCCACGGTCGAGCAGTGGATCGACCGGCCGCGCGCCTACGCCAGGATCGAGCTGGCCGTCGCCACCCACGGCGACCCGCGTGAGGCGGCGCTGCTTCTGGTGTGGCTGGCGCAGTACCCGTGGCATTCGGTGACGTGGCTGGGCCACGGGCACACGGCCACGTGGTACCACGAGCCGTCGACGTTCCCTCTCGGCGCGCGGTACGACGGGGTGATCATGCTCGCCGACGCCCCCGACATGCCGGACCTGTCGGGGTTCGGGTTCGGCGGCGAGGCCGTCCGCTGGCTCTGGCTGGAGGCGTGGGCCGGGGACTCGTGAACCCCGACCCGCGGGCGGCGTGAAGCGCACAGGGCGAAGACCCGTGAACCACGGCCCGCGGGCGGCATCAAGCGCACAGGGCGAAGACCCGTGAACCACGGCCCGCGGGCGGCATCAAGCGCACAGGGCGAAGACCCGTGAACCACGGCCCGCAGGCGTCTGAGGAGCGCGCTCCTCAGAAGAACAGCGACAGCAGCAGCCACACCGGGATCAGCGTCGCCACCAGGGAGTCGAGCCGGTCCATCAGGCCGCCGTGTCCCGGCAGCACCGACCCCATGTCCTTGATGCCGAGATCCCGCTTGATCATCGACTCGACCAGATCGCCGAGTGTCGCCATGACGGCCCCCAGCAGGCCGATCAGCGCGCCCTGCCACAGCTGGCCGCCCATCAGCCAGGTCACCAGCCAGGCGCCGACCACCATGCAGGCCAGCACCGATCCGGCGAAACCCTCCCAGGTCTTCTTCGGGCTGATGATCGACATCTTGTGCCTGCCGAACAGCACGCCGGCGAAGTAGCCGCCGATGTCGCTGCTCACCGTGACCGCGATGAAGATCAGCACCCGGTAGTGGCCGTTCTCCGGCGTCGCGAGCATCAGCGCCACGAACCCGGCCAGCAGCGGCGGGTAGGCCAGGGCGAACACCGATGCCGTCGCGTCACGGACGTAGCCGTCCTGCGGGCCGTCGAACATCCGCCAGAGCAGCAGCGCGAACACCGCCACGACGTAGGTGCCGAGCAGCCACGAGGCCCCGCCCCAGTAGGCGCCCGCCTGCATCGCGGCCGTCGCCACGAGCACCGGGATCAGCGGCACCTTGATGTCGCGCGTGCCGAGCGCGTGAACCACCTCGGCCGCGCCCACGCCCACGGCCGCCACGACCAGTAGGAGGAAGAGCTCCTTGATCGTCAGCAGGGAGGCCAGGACCAGCGCGCCCAGCACGACGCCGACCGCGATGGCGGCCGGCAGGTTCCTGCCGGTACGGCTGCCCGGTGTGCGTTCTTCCACAGACTCTCCAACTCGGCGGTCAGACCGCACCGAGCCGTCTGATGCGCACACTTCGTGACAAAGCCACGGCCCCCGCGTCCACGCGAGGGCCGTGCGGATGCGACCGCTCAGACCTCGAGCAGTTCCGCTTCCTTCTGCTTGAGCAGCTCGTCGATCTTGGCGACGTGCTTGTGGGTCAGGTCGTCGAGCTCCTTCTCGGCGCGGCGGACCTCGTCCTCGCCGGCCTCGCCATCCTTGATCATCTTGTCGAGCGTCTCCTTGGCGGAGCGCCGGATGTTGCGGATCGAGACCTTGGCGTGCTCGCCCTTGTTGCGCGCGACCTTGACGTACTCCTTGCGGCGCTCCTCCGACAGCTCGGGGAAGGCCACCCTGATCACCTGGCCGTCGTTGCTGGGGTTGACCCCGAGGTCGGAGTCACGGATCGCCTTCTCGATCGCGCCCATCGAGCCCTTGTCGTAGGGCTGGATGATGACCATGCGGGCCTCGGGGACATGGAACGAGGCCAGCTGCTGGATCGGGGTCGGCGAACCGTAGTACTCGGCGTTGATCTTGTTGAACATCGACGGGGTGACACGGCCGGTCCTGATGCCCGCGAAGTCCTCCTTCGCGACCGAAACGGCCTTGTCCATCTTTTCCTCGGCTTCGAGGAGAGTTTCGTCGATCACAGCGGCTCCCTGTCTATTGGTCGCTCACCTTCCTGGCTCGCGCCACGGCCCCATCCCTCTGCGCCAGGCACCGCGTCGCTCGCGTCGTCAGGCTCGCTCCCTATTTCCCTGCCGGACTCACCAGCGTGCCGATCTTCTCACCGCGCACCGCGCGCAGGATGTTGCCCTCGCCCATCAGGTCGAAGACGACGATGGGCAGGTCGTTCTCCTTGCACAGACTGATCGCGGTCTGGTCCATGACGGCGAGGTCGCGTACGAGGACCTCCGCGTAGTCGAGGTGGTCGAACCGGACCGCGTCAGGGTTCTTCCGCGGGTCGGAGTCGTAGACCCCGTCCACCTGCGTGCCCTTGAGCAGCGCCTCGGCGCCGACCTCCAGCGCTCGCTGCGCGGCGCAGGTGTCGGTGGAGAAGTAGGGGATCCCGAGCCCCGCGCCGAAGATGACCACGCGGCCCTTCTCCAGGTGCCGGATGGCGCGGCGGGGCAGGAACGGCTCGGCCACCTGCTGCATGGAGATGGCGGTCTGGACGCGGGTCTCGATGCCGCGCTTCTCAAGGAAGTCCTGGAGCGCCAGGCAGTTGATGACCGTGCCCAGCATGCCCATGTAGTCGCCCCTGGCGCGGTCGAGACCGCCCGCGGACAGGGCGGCGCCGCGGAACATGTTGCCGCCGCCGACCACGACGGCGACCTGGACGCCCTCACGCACCGCCTCGGCGATCGAGTCGGCCACGTGACCGACCACCTCCGGATCGATGCCCATGGGCTCGCCGCCGGCGAACGCCTCGCCGGACAACTTCAGCATGACCCTCTTGTACGACGAAGCCGCCGGCGCGACGGGCTCCTGGTTCTCCTGCACGGCGGCGGCCTCCTCGGGTGGTGGTTCTGGTAGAGCGGTCAACGCGGTGGGAGACGGTACGCGCCTCCCACCTCGAGACTAAGCCTGGCCGACCTTGAAGCGGACGAAGGCGAGCACCTCGACGCCGTTCTCCTCGGCGTACTTGGCGATCGTCTTCTTGTTGTCCTTGACGAAGGCCTGCTGCAGCAGCGTGAAGTCCTTGTACCAGCCGTTGACGCGACCCTCGACGATCTTGGCGATGGCGGCCTCGGGCTTGCCCTCCTCGCGGGTCATCTCCTCGAAGAGCGCGCGCTCCTTCTCGATGACCTCGGCGGGAACGGCCTCGGCGTCGAGGTACTTCGGCGCCATGGCGGCGGCGTGCTGCGCGACGTCCTTGACGACGTCGGCGTTGGGCTTGTCGAGCTGCACGAGCACACCGACGGCCGGCGGGAGCTGCGGGTCGGTCTTGTGCATGTAGGCGCCGATGTAGCCACCCTCGAGCACGGCGAAGCGGCGGATCTCGATCTTCTCGCCCAGCGCGGCGTTGGCCTCGTCGAGCAGCTCCTTGACGGACTTGCCGTCGAGGGTGGAGGCGAGCAGGGTGTCGACGTCGGCGGGCTTGGTGGCCAGGATGTGCGCGACGACCTGGGCCGCCAGCTCCTGGAAGCGCTCGCCCTTGGCGACGAAGTCGGTCTCGCAGTTGAGCTCGAGCAGCGCGGCGGCGGAGTCACCCTCCTGCTTGAGCGCGACCAGGCCGTTGGAGGCGGTGCGCGCCTCGCGCTTGCCGACGTCCTTGGCGCCCTTGAGGCGCAGGAGCTCGACGGCGCGGTCGAAGTCGCCCTCAGACTCCTCCAGCGCCTTCTTGCAGTCCATCATGCCGGCGGCGGTCAGCTCGCGAAGCCGCTTGACGTCGGCCATGTTCACGGAAGCCATGTGCTTTTCCTCGTGGGATGTCGTCGTGGATCGGGTTGGACCCGGAAAGCCTCGGTGCCGGTGCGACCACCGGCGGGGGGTACGGCTCGCGCGGCCGGCGCGAGCCGTACCCTCGCAAGCCCTTAGGCCTGCTCGGTCTCGCCCTCGGCGGCGGCCTGAGCCTCGGCGGGGGCGGCGGCCTCCTCGACGGGGGCGGCAGCCTCCTCGACGGGGGCGGCAGCCTCGTCAGCGGGGGCGGCGACCTCGTCGACCTTCTGCTCGCCCGAGCCCTGCTCGATGAGCTCGCGCTCCCACTCGGCCAGCGGCTCGGCGGCGGCGGGCTTCTCGTCACCGCGGGCGGCGCCGGAGCGAGCCATGAGACCGGCGGCGACACCGTCGGCGACGACCCTGGTCAGCAGGCCGACGGCGCGGATGGCGTCGTCGTTGCCGGGGATCGGGTAGTCGACCTCGTCAGGGTCGCAGTTGGTGTCGAGGATCGCGACGACCGGGATGCCGAGCTTCTTGGCCTCGGAGATCGCGATGTGCTCCTTCTTGGTGTCGACGACCCACACCGCGCTGGGCACGCGGCCCATGTCACGGATACCGCCGAGCGTGCGCTCGAGCTTCTCCTTCTCGCGGCGGCGCATGAGGAGCTCCTTCTTGGTGAGCCCCGAGCCGGCCACGTTGTCGAAGTCGAGCTCCTCGAGCTCCTTCAGACGCTGGAGCCTCTTGTGCACGGTGGAGAAGTTGGTGAGCATGCCACCCAGCCAGCGCTGGTTGACGTACGGCATGCCAACGCGGCCGGCCTGCTCGGCGATGGCCTCCTGGGCCTGCTTCTTCGTGCCGATGAACAGGATCGTGCCGCCGTGGGCGACGGTCTCCTTGACGAAGTCGTAGGCGCGGTCGATGAACGACAGCGACTTCTGCAGGTCGATGATGTAGATGCCGTTGCGCTCGGTGAAGATGAAGCGCTTCATCTTCGGGTTCCACCGGCGGGTCTGGTGGCCGAAGTGAACGCCGCTCTCGAGGAGCTGTCGCATGGTGACGACGGGGGCCATCTGCTGGTCCTCCAGTTTCTCGGTTGTGCGCGGCAGCCGTGTGGCCTGCCGCCCTGATGCCCCGCTCTCGCTCCTGCCGGACTCTCGTCCGGACCGAAGGAACGGTTCGCGACGGGGCATGCGAAGTCGGCCTGTCGCTGACAGGCCACCGAAAAGCATACCTTGCGGGGAGCCCCGGCCTGACCGCTCCGGCCGTCGGCGCACGTCACTTCACGTCGTCGTCCACGGCCGGCCGACCGGCGACAGGCATGACGGAGCGTGTCAGCCCCCACCATGATCCCCGGCCCGACCGGCGTGTCAGTCCGCGTCGTGGTCCTCGGTCGGCAGGCCTGGGACGGACCTGGCGGCCCGGGGGAAGAGCGACAGGTGCATCTCGCCGTGGCGAGCCTCCTCCGGCGCGCCGGTCCGAGCGGTGGTGTAGGGGCGCACGAGCTCCTCGATCCGCTCGCCCAGCTCCTTCATCTCGGCCGCGGTGATCAGCAGGTGCGAGCGCTGGAACAACGTCGCGTCGCGCCACTCCTCCGGCTCGGTGGGCGCCGCGTCCATCGCCCGCCTGGCCTCGCGCTCCTTGTCGGCCGCGATCGCGTCGGCGAGCAGCCGCTTGGCCTCACGGACGCCGTGCTGGTCGTCGTCCTCGTACCCGAAGGAGAAGCCGCCCGGCTCGACGGCCCACAGGCGCTCCCTGCCGTCCTCGCTGGCGGGCGCGTCGCGCACGAAGCCGTACTTCTCCAGCATGCGCAGGTGGTAGCTGGCGGCGCTCGGGGAGACGCCGACGACCTCGGCGAGGGTGGTCGCGGTGGCCGTCCTGCGCCACATCAGCTCGGTGAGCATCGTCAGGCGAGCCGGGTGCGCGAGCGCGCGCATCGCCTTGGGGTCGCTCAGCAGCGGGCGCGCTTCCTTGGTCACGTCACGACGATACCTGAAGGCTTGCCTTCACACTTATGAAGGATTACTTTCACAGTTGTGAAGCAAACCCTTCAGGATTTACCGCCGCTCCACCGGCAGCGCGACTACCGCCTGCTCTGGTCGGCCAGGACCGCCTCCGTCACCGGATCGGAGGTCTCCAAGCTCGCCGTCCCGCTCACCGCGGTCACCCTGCTGGCCGCCTCACCCGCCCAGATGGGGCTCCTGGCCGCGACGGCCTCCGTGCCCACGCTGCTGTTCGGGCTGCACGCGGGCGCGCTGGCCGACCGGCTCAGGCGGCACCGGCCACTGATGATCGCCTGCGAGCTGGTCGCCGCCGCGGCGGCGCTCCTGGTCCCCCTCGCGTGGATCACCGGCACGCTCAGCGTCCCGCTGCTGATCGCCGTCTCTCTCGTCATCGGTACGGCAAGCGTCGTGTTCAGGGCGGCGAACTTCCCCCACCTGGCCGTCGTCGTCCCCGCCTCGCAGCGGACCGAGGCGATGGCCGGCTTCCACGCCTCCTACTCCGTCGCCTCCATCGCCGGACCCGGGCTCGCCGGACTGCTGGTCCAGGTGCTCACGGCGCCGCTCGCCGTCCTGGCCGAAGGGGTGTCGTTCCTGGCCTCCGCGCTGATGCTGCGCTCGATCCGCACCCCCGAGGACCACGAGCCGAGCGCGTCGCGCGGCATGTGGCGCGACGCGGTCGAGGGCCTGCGCCTCAGCGTCGGCCATCCCGTGCTGCGCGCGATCCTGGCCACCGGCGTCACGCTGAACTTCTTCGCCATGGCCTACATCGCCGTCGTGATCCTCTACATGCTCCAGGTCCTGCGGATCCCCCAAGGCATGATCGGCGCCCTCACCGCGGTCTCCGGCATCGGCGGCCTGATCGGCGCCTGGGCGACCGCCAGGCTCGCCCGGCGCTTCGGCGAGAACAGGGTGATGCTCTACGCGGTCCTGCTCTTCCCCTTCGACATGCTGACGGTCGGGCTGGTCGGCGGCCCGCCGCAGGTCACGATCCCCGTCATGGCCACGACGGGACTGCTCATCGGGGCCATCGTCGTCTCCCTCGGCACCTGCACGAACGTCATCACCATGCGCGAGGCGCCCGCCGACATGATGGGGCGCGTCAACGCGACCATGACCTTCGCCATCCACGGCGTGCTCGCGTTCGGCGGCATCACGGGCGGCCTGCTGGCCGAGGTGGTCGGCCTGCGGGTGGTCATCCTGATCTGCGCCGGCGGCACCGCCCTGGCGGGGCTGTGGATCTGGCGGTCCCCGCTGCGCCCCCACCGTCCGCGTCCTGGCGCCCTGCCGGCGCCCGAACCCGACCCGGTGCTGAGCGCCGCCCTGCGAGAGAGCGCGATCACCAAGATCAGGACGGGCGGATGAGCCACTCGGCGCCGTGCTCACCCGGCCGCGGCGGCGGCGTCGCCCAACCGGGCCGGCGACCGCCGACACGGCCCGGCGGGAGCACGTACCCGAGCCTGCCGAAGGAGCTGTCCATCTCCGCCATGAGGTCGCCGACCTCGATCTCGCCGGTGCCGGTCGGCCGGTCTCCCGCGCGGCCGGGCGCCGCTTCCCACCATCCGGGGAACGACCCGGCCGCCGCCATGCGGCGCAGCTCGTCCAGCCACTGGGCGGTCCTGGCCAGGCTCAGCTCCACCCGCCACGAGCCGCCCTCGACCCGCCTTCTCAGCAGCGCCGCCATCGCCCCGAACGCGGCCAGATACCCGGTCGCGTGATCGAGCACCTGCGCGGGCAGCGGACGCGGCGGATCCCCCCACGCGATCCCGGTGGCCATCTGCACCAGGCTGTCGAACCCCCGACCGCCCGTGCGCCCGTAGGCGGTGATGTCCACGGTGATCAGGCCGGGCGTGCGCCGCGCCAGCTCGTCGACCACGCCGAGCGCGCCGGGCCGTACCGACCTCACCATCACGTCGGCCGCGCCCGCCAACCGTGCGAACGCCTCCGTGGCCGGATCGAGGTGGCACCAGCGCTTGCCGAACGCCGTACTGATCACCAGCCCGTCGACCTCGGGCAGCAGGGGCGTGCTCACCTTGAGGACGTCCGCGCCGTGGGCGGCGAGTGTCCTGGTCGCCACCGGTCCCGCGATGACCCTGGTGAGGTCGAGCACCCTGGGCGCGTCCCCGCCACGGGCCGGGCCGTCCCCCACCCTGGTGAGCCGGACCAGCGGCAGCTCCGCCACGGCGCGCGCCCTCGGGTCCCGCCGCCACTCCTCCGGCGTCCTCAGCGCCGCCGCGCACCCGCCCGCCCCGGTCACTGCCCGTTCGACCTCCCGCGAGGTACGGCCCGCGCACGCCCGCCGGACGTCCTGCGTGCCCAGCGCCCGGAAGACGGCATCGCGGTGATGGTCGAAATTGCAGTGCAGCCTGACCCAGCCGTCGGCCGTCCGGTAGTCGCCCGACAGCGGTGACCACAGATCCTTCGTCGCGCCGTCGATCGTGAACAGCCGCTCGTCCAGGAACGCGGCCAGCGACTCCCGCACATCGACCTCGGCCCCCACCCCGCGCATGGCGGCGGCAGCGGCGGTGGCCGCCCCCACCGACACGGCGGCCGCCACCTCCACCGGATAGCGGGACGGCAGCCGCGAACCGTCATCGGTGACACGAACGCCCGGCAGGCCGACACCCAGCCGCGCGCCCAGATCGGCGATCAGCGCCGCCGCCGTCACGTCAGCTCCCCGGCCAGCAGATCCATCAGCAGACCGTCATGGAAGACGCCCGTGGCCGGATCGCGCTCGTAGGCCCGCATCACGCCCACCCGCCTGAACCCCACCTTCTCGTACGCCCTGATCGCGGCGGCGTTGTGCGCGGCGGGATCGATCGTGAGCCGGTGATGACCCCGCTCCCCGATCAACCACCTGGCCAGCGTCCGGACGGCCTCGCTCCCGTAGCCGCGACCGTGGTGCTCGGGGGCCAGGAAGATGTCGATGCCCGCGTGACGGTACTGCGGGTCGTCCTCCTCGTCGTACTGGACGGCGCCGATCACCTCGCCGTCCAGGGTGATGGCCAGCATGCCGTCGAAGTCGTCCACCTCCCCCCACCACCTGGCCACCTCCGGGGCGGCGACGATCGCCCGCAGCCTCGGCTCGTCAGCCGGGACGGCCTCGCGCAACGTCAGTCGAGGTCCTTCGAGCTTCATCCGGCGCCGTCCCTTCACTCGATCGACCGCCAGCATGACACCGGCCGCGCCCGCCCGGGTCCCCACGGTGGTTCCTGGAACCGCCGCTCTGTGCGCTGCTCCTCATCGAGCGGTCTCCGGGCCGGCCTTCACATCAGTCAGAGGTCTCCTGAGTGACCCTCCTCAAGAATTCTCGACTGACGGACCAACCGTCTCGACGCTTGGTCACGTCTGCACCGCGACGAGCGGCCAGGTCACTTCATTCGACTCTGGTAGGCCCGCGGCTCGGGTAGGCCCGGCGTGCTCGGGTACACCCGGCGTGCTCGGGTACGCCCACAGCTCAGGTACACCCAGCGTGCTCGGGTACGCCCACAGCTCAGGTAGGCCCGGCGTGGTCTCCACGCGGTAGGCGGCGTGAGGCCCCTCACGGCCGGTTCGCATCGGGTGCCGCGTTCCGAGGGAGTAGTGGCACGAGCGTGAGCGCGCGAACCGTCCTACTTGTCGTGCTGTCGGCGCACCATCTCGGTGATCCAGATGGGCGCGAACGGAGACGTGCAGCCCGGGGAAGTCGGGTAGTCCTTGAGCACCTCCAGGCGCTCACCGATGTCCATTGCACGGGCGCGATGTTCGGCGTGCTCGATCCCGATCTGCGCCAGGCAGTGGTTCATCGCCCACTGCAGGCGATCCGGGGCGTCTTTCATCTCCGCCTCGATGACGTCGAGCAGTCCTGCGAGGTCGAGGCCCTCGGGCTTCTTCGTCACGCGTTCGGTGGTCAGCGCCCAGCCGGCACTCGCGACCACTGCATCCGGATCGGCGGACCAGGCAAGACGCAGCTCTTCGGAGTGCGGGTTCTTCTTCACCACGTAGTTCACGAGCCAGTCGTGCACCTTGGGTGTGCGCGCCTCGCGCACCATGGCGTCCAACTCGTCACGCTCGAACGCCTTCGGGCGGCAGATCAGGAGCGCCAGCAGTCTCGCCGCGGTGTCACCCGTCTCCCAGAGCTGGCGCGCGAGCTCCTGCTGCGTCTTCAACCGCTTCGCGAGCGCGCGCAGCTTGCCGAGGTTAACACCGTGATCGTCACCGTGTTTCTCGTTCACCTCGCGTGCCCTCGGGTCCTCGAGCTCGGCCAGCTCGGCCATCACCTCGGCCACCATCGGCTCGGTCAGCGTCGTCTCTGCCACCTCGACCTCCTGTCCGTCACGTGCGAGATTCAGCCTACGAGGGGAGTCGGCCTCCTGCCGTACACGCCGGTTCGGCGGCAGCCATCGACACGAAATCCCGCGCCTTCACAAATATGCAGCAGTTCTCAGCACTGAGCCTGGGCACTGGCCCTCAGCACTGAGCCTGGGCACTGACCCTCGGCCTCACTCCGAGCAGCCATCCGACTCCTGGCTCACCCGGTGAGGAGCGTGATTGGCTGCCCGGCAGCCATCCGACTGCTGACTCACCCAGTGAGGAGCGTGAATGGCTGCCCGGCAGCCATCCAACTCCTGGCTCATCCAGTGAGGAAGGTGGTTGGCTGCCGGCCGGATGAGAGTAGCCAGCTCCAGGCTCCGCCCGAGGCACGATCCACAGGCAGCCACGTAGCCCCGCCGCTTTCCACAGAATCTCACTCGCCCCCAACCGACCCCGGCACCACCGACGACGCTGAGCCGCATGCTGCCCGTCACCCCGCGCAAGCTCCTCAGAGCTGCCCACCGTCAAGCCCCGGATCTCACGTCACGGCGTGGCATCCGCCCGTCAGCGCGGGCCTTGAAGGCCATCCTCGCGGTCATCGTCGCCACCGCCCTCACGCTGGCCGCCCTCGCCCTCACCCCCTCTCGCGCGACTGCCGTCCTGGTCCTGACACACACCCTTCCGGCCGCCCCGTCTCCGCCTTCCTCACTACCGAACTGGCCGCCTCGACCCGCCCCACAACCCGGAACTAACACCCCAGCTCTGCGCGCAACCCCTAGTCACAAGATCGCTGACTTGATCGCCTGGCCTCCGATTCCGGACAAGGTCGAATATCCCTCACCCACCGCAAGGGCCCTGACGGCACGGCAACAACCCACCATCACCGACCCGCCTCCGCACCCGTCACTCACGCCAATCCACTTGCCCTCGCCCGACTCGCTGACCGCCACCCACCCGCAGTCACCGATCTCGGTCACCGCCCCACACGGCCTCTCAGAGCATTCACTTTCCGCCACTCACCACCGCTCAGATGACTCACCCTTCGCCACCCACCGCTCCCCAGCTGACTCACCTTCCGCCACCCACCCGTCTTCACCGGCCGCCTATCGCCCCCCGGACAATCCACTCGCAGCCGCTCGCCACCCGTCGAACGACTCACTCACGGCCACTGATCCGCTCGGGTCGCCGCCACTCACAGCGGCGGATCCGTCTCACTACCCCCCACCCGCGACAGCCGCCCCGGCCGCACAACCCCCCATCACGGCTGCCAACTCGCTCCCGCGACTTCCACCCGCAACAGCGAATCCGTTCCTGCCGCCCACACCCACCGCCGACCAACCACTCTGGCGCTGGCCCCTCGACGGTCGCCCTGTGGTCATCCGTCGCTTCAGCCCACCGCCCGAGCCCTGGCACGCCGGACATCGCGGCGTAGACCTCGCAGCCTCGCCTGGGGCACGGGTCCGTGCGGCAGGCCCGGGTACGGTCACCTACGCCGGTCCCCTCGCCGGCCGCGGCGTCGTCAGCATCCAGCACCCAGGCGGTCTGCGGACGACCTATCTCCCCGTGCGAGCGTCAGTGCGCCGCGGCCAGACCGTGTCCACGGGCGACGAACTCGGCGTCATCGAACCTACCTCGTGGCACTGCATCACAACCTGCCTCCACTGGGGACTCCGCCGCGAGTTCCGCTATCTCGACCCCCTGCTACTGCTCGGCTTGGGCCCCATCCGCCTGCTCCCCCACTGGCCGACCCCGCCCGCGAGTTCCTCAACCCCCTGAGCCGCCGCCACACCTCCACCGCCCGCCCGCCGCACCCCCACCGCCCGCCGCCCGCCGCCCGCAGCCCCGCTCGAACGATCCCAAGCCCAGGTCCAGGTGACCTCCGCATTCGGACCCGACGAGACGCTCCTGCCACAAGCCCCCGAGACTCGCCAGCGCCCTTCACATACATCCACACGAGGCGTCCGAGACGGCATCACTCCTCGTAGCCGCCCCACCCGATCCCCCGTCAAATCCCCACGCACAGACAAACCCGCCGAACCATCCGCGCCCGCGCCACCCACCGCCAGTCACGCACATGTGAGGCCGCCGGCAAAGGACCCTCCATCACCCGCTTCACAGGTACGACAGAGCCCACCAATCAACCGTCTCCAACGACCGATCCTCGCGCGCAGCCGATCCTGCCAGCCACCCCACCTCAGCCCCCCACCGCCGAACACCCACAGACGAGCCCACCGGAGCCCACCAAGCAACGACCCGAAATCACGTGACCTAGCGCCCGTTCACCAGCCGGGGACGCCTCACTGACCAACCGTCGCCAGCCACCAGTCCTCGCACAGCCGAGCCCCCGCCAACCACCCATCCCCGGCTACCTACCGTCAGCCACGCACAGACGAGCTCACCAACGGACTGGCCTGATCCACCTGACCAAACACCGGTTTCACGCGCGCGGATGAGCCTGCCGGTAAGCCGCCCGCAGCCGCTCGATCGACACGTGCGTGTAGATCTGCGTCGTGTTCAACGAGGCGTGACCCAGCAACTCCTGCACGCTCCGCAGATCTGCCCCACCCTCCAGCAGGTGTGTGGCTGCCGTGTGCCGCAAGCCGTGCGGTCCCATGTCCGGCACCCCGTCGACGCTTCCCAGCCGGGCGTGGACGATCCGCCGTACGGTGCCCGCGTCCAGCCGTCCACCGCGCACTCCGAGGAACAGCGCCGGGCCGGTTCCCTCCCTGATCCAGAGCGGACGCCCGTGCACGCACCACCGGTCCACCGCCCGCAGCGCGGGCAGCCCGAACGGCACGGTCCGTTCCTTTCGTCCCTTGCCGAGAACCCGGATCACGTTCCGGTCCCTGTCGACGTCGTCAACGTCCAGCGCGCACAGTTCGCTCACCCTGACACCAGTCGCGTAAAGGAGCTCCAAGACGGCCTGGTCCCGTAGGTCTTTGGGCTCGCTCGACTGCGGCGGCACGTCCAGGACGGCCTGCGCCTGCTCTTGATCGAGTACGGCGGGCAGCGACCTCGCCGCCTTCGCACTGCCCAGGAGCAGGCCGGGATCGTCAGGCAACCATCCGCGCCTATGCGCGAAGGCCGTGAACGTGCGCACGCATGCCGTACGCCGCGCGAGAGTCGCCCGCGACAGACCTGCGGCGTGCTGCTCGGCCAGCCACTCGCGCAGCGCTGCCGTATCGAGCCCGGCCATCCCAAGGTCCAGGTGCGCGAGCAAGGAGGCTATGTCAGACAGATAGGCACGAACGGTGTGCGGCGAAAGATCCCGTTCGAAGCGCAGATGCTTCTCGAACTCGGCCAGTACCTCGTCGCCGTCTGTCATACCGCCGCTCCCTCACCGGGCTGGCCTGGAATGCCTCAACCCGTGTTTCTTGACCGGGCTGGCCTGCATGCCTCAGCCCGTGTTTCTTGTGCCCTCGCCTGCCATCCATGATCCCCCTTCACCGCGGACATACCCGGCTGGCCCTCCGCTTGCCTTACGAGGGCCGTTCATCACCGGTGACTTGCCTTGCGAGGGCCGTTCATCACTGGCGACGGTGTCCGCGCGCCCTGAGCGCACCTCTCCGTTGGCACGGCCGCCACCGAGCTCCGTCACACCAGCGAAGGCAATCCCAACGACCGTCACCGGCGGCCTGCAGCTCCAAGCTCCGCGTCCGTCACCGCCGCAGCCGTCATCACGGTTGGCCTCTGCGCAGTCTCCAGCCCTTGGGGACACGTTCCACGTAGCCGGCTGCGGCGAGGCCGCCCAGGCAGCTCAGCGCCGTGGTCAGATCGACGCCAGCCGAGACGGCGATCGAGGCGGGCCCCGCGCCCCCACGGCTCGGGACGGCGTCGAGGACGCGCCGGGTGGGCTCGTTCAGCGCGTCGCGGGGCAGCACGGGCCCGCGGGCCGGCACTGTGATGTCGTCGCCGATCAGACCGACCAGTTCGATCAGCTCTTCGGGCGTGGTGACGCAGACGGCGTTGCGGTCGCGGATCAGCTTGTGGCAGCCGATCGACATCTCGGAGGTGATCGGGCCTGGCACCGCGGCCAGATATCTGCCGAGAGAGACCGCGTGTCCCGCCGTGTTGAGCGCGCCGCTGCGGATGGCGGCCTCGACGACGAGCGTTCCCCGGGACAGAGCGGCGATCAACCGGTTGCGGATGAGGAAGCGCGCTCTTGTGGGATGCACGCCGGGAGGGCACTCGCTCACCACGGCGCCCTTTTCGCGTATCGCCGCGAACAGCTCGTGGTGGCCGCTCGGGTAGCAGATGTCGGTGCCGCAGGCGAGAACAGCGATGGTCGGAGCGTCGCCGACCAGGGCTCCGCGGTGCGCGGCCCCGTCGATGCCGTACGCGCCGCCTGAGACGACGGTCCATCCCGCCTCGCTGAGCGCGACACCGAACTCGGCCGCGACGTGCACGCCGTACGCGGTGGCGGCCCGCGCCCCGACCATGGCCACCGAACGCAGGCAGGAGAAGCGCAGGTCGGCCGAGCCGTGCACCCACAGGCCGAGTGGGCGGCTGTGCCCGAGCGCGTCGAGCTGGGTGGGCCACTCGGTCGAGCCTGGGATGACGAGTCGCGCGCCGGCACGATGCCCGGTTTCGAGGTCCGCGGCTGGATCAGCGATCTCCAGGCGAGCGCGCCAAGCCTGGAAGCGCCGATGGAGTTCGGCGACACGGGTCGGCCCGTGGTCGTGGAGCCTTTCGCCGGCGACGAAGTCCTCGGGCAGGGCACCTTTGAGGATGGCCTCAACGGCTGCGCCGGGCCCCTGCGAGCGGACGAGACGGCCCATGATGGGATCGCCGACGTCCGCTGCGCGCATGAGTGCCGCCCTGGCCAGGGTCTCTTGGCGGTCAGCGTGCGCGATCGAGGGCTGCGGATGCGCGCATGTATGGGGTGAGGCTGGGCCGGCGGCGGCCGGCAGTGGGCTGCCTTCTGACATGCCGTCCGGTGCGTGGTCGCCTAGCAGGGGTGTCACGGGTACGGCAGGCGTCGCGTCCGCTTCCTTGAGGCCAGGCGCTTCCTCGTGGCACGGCATTTCTTTCCAGCGTGGCCCTTCCTCGGAGTACGACACTTCGCCTTCGCGTGGCCATTCCTCAGAGCGCAACACTTCGCCTGTGCGTGGCCCCTCCTCGGGGTACGACACTTCCCCTTCGCGTGGCCATTCCTCAGAGCGCAACACTTCACCCACGCATGGCCCCTCCCCGTGGCACGACACCTCACCTGCGCGTGGCCCATCCTTGGAGCACGGCCCTTCCCCAGAAGGCAGCGCTTCCCCGGACTGCGGCCGTTCCCCAGAGCGTGGCATTCCGTCGAGGCTCGACGCTTCCCCCGAGCTCGACGCTTCCCCCGAGCTCGGGGCTTCTCCCGAGCACGGTGCTTCCCCGCAACAGGGCAGTCCCTGGGAGCGTGGTGTTTCCCGTGGGCGTGCCACGAGTTCGGCGTGACTCGCGGTGACGGAAGCGGCCATCGGTTGCGGAGACGCCTCATCCGTAGCGGGAGTCCTGGTGGACTCGGATTCGGGTGTTACCGGGACGGCGTGCTGGCCGGCGGTGGGTGGAGATGGGGGCGTGGCGTCCAGGCCGCCAGACGACGGCGGAGTCGCGGGAAGCGGGTCCGTCCCCGCAGGATGGGATGCCGGTGTGGGACACGACGAATCGTTCGGCAGCGCGGGGTCTGACAGCGTGCGCTCGGTCAGTGTGCGCTCGGTCGAGGGTGGGAGCGTCGAACCTCCAGGGGTGCGAGCAGGCAGGCCGAGGGGCGTGAGCTCTGGTGCTGTTCCGCCGGATGGCCGCGTGAGATCCGGCCGCGGTCCTCCGGATGGCCGCGTGGAATCTGACCACGTCCCCACGGATGGCTGCGTATGGTCTGGCTGCGTTCCCTCAGATGGCGCGGGGGCTGTCGGTGTGTGGGCACATGACGGTGATGTGGATGGCGCGGGGACTGTGGGCGTGTGGGCATGTGGCGCCGATGCGGTCGGGGTGGGGTTCGGTGGTGGTGAGGGCTTGGGCGGCTCACGCCACACCGGATCGGTCGAAAGTGGCCTGCTTGGCGCCTCTTCGTCGCGATGGGTCCGCGAGGGGTCCTCGCCGTCCGGGGTCGAGGGGGTGGGGCTGCTCATGTCGGCGTGCTCCCTGGTGGTGTGGGTGGAAGTGCCGGAGAGCGTCGCTGCTACCGGCAGGATGACGCTCCGAATGGCGTGTGGTGGGCTCAGTGAGCCCGTGTGACGAGGTGGCGGTGTTGCTGCAGTGGCGGCTGTGCCCGCTAACCGCAGTTGGCTCGGGGCGGCTTCAGGACGGCGGCGGAAGGTGTCAGCCGACGCCGAGCCACATGGCCAGGGCGGCAGCCGTCTCGTCGGTTCCAGGACGGTTTTTGCCGGCGAGGTCCGTGATCGTCCAAGCCACCCGTACGACACGGTCGAGCCCGCGGGCGCTGAGCGAGCCCGAGTCGAGGCAGGCCGTCATCGGGCGCATGGCATGGTCGGACGGACGGAAGTCGGAGTGGAGAGCCGCTGAGGGGATCTCGGCGTTCGTTCGCCAGGGGGTGTCGGCGAGGCGTTCGGCGGCACGTTCGCGGGCGAGCCTGACGCGTTCGGCGACGACCTTGCTGGTCTCGACGAACTGGCGGTCGGCCATGAGCTCACGCCGGCTGGAGCGGGCCACTGTGATCTTCATGTCGATGCGGTCGAGGAGCGGTCCGGACAGCCTGGCCAGGTAGCGGCGCCGTACGGCGGGCGAGCAGCGGCAGGACTCGCCCGAGCCGGCTGGTTGGGCGCACGGGCACGGGTTGGCCGCCAGGACCAGCGTGAACTTCGCCGGGAAGGTGACGGTGCCCACCGATCGTGACACGGTCACTTTCCCTGCTTCCAACGGCTGGCGCAACGAATCCAGGACGTGTCTCGGGAATTCCGGCGCCTCGTCGAGGAAGAGGGTGCCGCGGTGGGCGAGGGAGACGGCGCCAGGGCGGACCACGCTGCTGCCGCCGCCGACGACCGAGGCGATGCTCGCCGTGTGGTGAGGGTTCACGAACGGCGGACGGCTGATCATCGGGCTGTCGGGCGGCAGGACTCCGGCGATCGAGTGGATGGCGGTGACCTCCAGGGCATGGTCGATCTCGAGGTCGGGCAGGAGCGTGGGCAGGCGTTCGGCCAGGAGCGTCTTGCCCGTGCCGGGCGGGCCGAGCATCCAGAGGTTGTGGCCTCCGGCGGCGGCCACTTCGAGGGCGCGGCGGCCCAACGGCTGCCCGACCACGTCGGACAGGTCGACACCGGGGTCCGGGCCGGTGAGCGGACCGCTTGAGGCGGTGCCCACGACGTATCCGGACGAGGACGGCGTGCCGTCGTCTGAGGTGGCGTCCGGCGAGCGATCGGCGAGCGTGCGTACGGAGCCGCCGGATGGACGGGACACGCCTGACGATGTGGGGCGGAGGCGGTGCTGCTCGTGTGCATGCCGTACGGGAGACGCGTCTGTTGCAGCTGAGGGATCGGGGGTCGGGATGTAGCGCGGTGGCGCGTCGCCTCGGCGCAACCATTCCACGAGCTGGCGCAGGTCGGTGATGGGCACCACAGTGACGTCGGGGACGAGGGCGGCTTCGGCGGCGTTCGCGGCGGGGACGACCACGGTGGCGCCGCCGCTGCGCACCGCGCCGAGCACCGAGGGCAGCACGCCTCGAATGGCGCGGAGCCGTCCGTCGAGCCCCAGTTCGCCGAGGAAGAACGGCTCCGCGATCCGGTCGGCCGGTACGGCGCCCGCCGCGCCCAGGATCGCGATGGCGATGGCCAAGTCGAACTGGCTTCCACGCTTGGGGAGGCTGGCAGGGAAGAGGCTGACGGTGATGCGGGCGTCGGGCCAGGGGTAGTGGCTGTTGACCATCGCTGAGCGCACCCGGTCGCGGGCCTCGCTCAGCGCGGTGTCGGGCAGGCCGATGAGGTGGATGCCGGCCAGGCCGCTGCCGACGTCGGCCTCGACCTCGACGCTGCGGCCGGCGACGCCGATGAGGGTGACGCTGCGGGTGCGCGCGACCGCCATCTAGATCGCCCCCTGAACATGGCGCAGCGCGAAGTCGCCGCCGATCCGTTCCAGGGCGATGACGTCGACGCGGACGGAGTCGAAGCCGCGGGACTGGGCGGCCAGCCACGTGGCGGCGAGCATGCGCAGGCGGGCCAGCTTGGCGGGGCGCACGGCCTCCAGCGCGGTGCCGTGGGTGCGGCCCGACCTGGTTTTGACTTCGATGACCACGAGGTTCGTGCCGTCTACCGCGATGACGTCGATCTCGCCGTGGCGGCAGCGCCAGTTTCGGTCGAGGATCTGCATGCCCTTGGCGCGCAGGTAGTCGACGGCGATCTGCTCGCCTTGTTTGCCCAGCTCGTCTTTGGATGACATGGGATCACCTCCGGTGGTGACTCTTCCGGAGGGTGGGTGGGGTGGAAGGAGGCGAACGGGGTTCTGTGGATGGGGCGGCGGGGCGGTGACCGGGGTGTGGATAACGGACGCTTGTCGGGGGTGTCCGGGAGTTCTGGAGCCGGGGCGGAGCGAAGGGATGAGGGCGGAGACGGTCTGGTCGAGCGGCCCCTGCGCAGGGTGGGGACCGGCAGAGAGGCCCCTGCGCGGGGTGGGGACTGGCAGAGAGGCGCGGGCGGACAGTTCATGGGGGCGGGCGGACTGCTGGAAGTCCCGAAGCACGGGCAGATGACGGGCACGTTGGCCGGCGGGACCAGCGGGTGGCCGGGAGGTCCCCGGGCCAGGGGCTCAGGGGTCGAAGCCAGCAGGCGACCGGTCGGTCGGGGCATGTGAGCAGCCCGTTCCTCGGGCGTCGGCAGGTGACCGGCCGGTCCGAGTCCGCGGTGCGGGCGGGTGGGCAAGGGCTCCATCGTGGCGAGCGAGCGGTGGCCGGTGCCGGGTGAGGTGCCCGCCCGGCGCGTGTGATCCGGCATCCGGAGAGGAGTGCAGCCTTTCCGACATGCTGGAGCGCAGGCCGGTCCTGACGCTTCGGCGGGCGCGAGAGGCCGCTGGATCGATCGACAGGTGGCAGGAGAAGTTCCGGTATTCACGGGGGTCTCGAGGGCCGCGAACGTCGGGAAGAGGCCACCCGCAACCACCCAATAGAGCGCCACAGCTGTCTACCCGAGGGCCGCCGTCTCCCAGACCCTGGCCGCCCGCGAGGATCGGGCGCCATCTCTCAGACACGTGCCACCCACCAAGAGCGACACCTCAGAGACCCGTCGCCCACGGAAAGCGACCCCATCTCGCCCGCCCGGGAAGACGACGCCGCCTCTCAGACCTGGCCCCCCTGAAGACCCGCGCCATCGCTCAGAGATACCCGCCACCCACCAGGAACGACACCTCAGAGCCCCCCGCCCGCGGGAAGCGACTCCATCTCGGCCGCCCGGGGAAGGCGACACCGCCTCTCGAACCTCCCCCGATCTGCGGCAGCGAGGAGGAGTCGGCCGCCTAGCCCGAGAAGCCCTCCTTGGGCATCTCCAGGTCCGACTTGGCGAGTTCCTCGACGTTCACATCCTTGAACGTCACCACCCGTACATTCTTAACAAACCGTGCAGGCCGGTACATATCCCAAACCCAAGCATCCTGCATCTTCACGTCGAAGAACACGTCCCCGTTCTCCGCCGTCCGCACGTCGAGATCCACCGAATTCGTCAGATAGAACCGCCGCTCGGTCTCGACGACATACGTGAACAGCCCGACCACATCACGGTATTCGCGGTAAAGCTGCAGCTCCATCTCGGTTTCGTATTTCTCGAGATCCTCTGCGCTCATCCCGGTCCTCCAGCCTGATCAGGCAACTCCTGCCCCCACTCCATTCTCCCCCACGAAAGTCCGTGACACCGTCACGAAGGAGAAGCGGTGGTGGGAGCACGGCCCGTGCGCGCGCAACGCCCGCCGATGGGCCGGAGTCACATACCCCTTGTGCTCCGCGAAGCCGTACTCGGGAAAGTCCGAGGACAGCTCCGTCATGATCCTGTCCCGCGTCACCTTCGCCACGATGGACGCGGCGGCGACGCAGGCCGCTACCTGGTCCCCCTTCCACACGGCCAGCGACGGCGCGGGCAGCCCGGGCACCGGGAAGCCGTCGGTGAGGATGTATCCGGGAACCATCGGCAACCGCGCCACCGCCCGCCGCATTCCCGTGACGTTGCACTTGTGCAGTCCGCGCGCGTCGATCTCGGCCGGGGGGATCACGATGACGGCGACCTCGGCCGAAGCCATGACCTTGTCGTAGAGTGCCGACCGCGTCTCGGGCGTCAGCAGCTTGGAGTCGGCCAGCCCGGGGATCTCCCGCCGGAGGATGACGGCCGCCACCACCAGGGGTCCCGCACAGGCTCCCCTGCCCGCCTCGTCGACTCCGGCGATCGGGGTCAACCCCCTGCGCGCCAGCGCCCGCTCGTAGGCGTAGAGCCCGGAATCGCGCCGGACAACGCTAGGACGTGGTCGAAACATGACACACGCAGCGTACGCCTCATCCGCGACTCACCGCACCTTGTCGAAGATCTCGGGCCGGCTGAGGATCGTGGCGTGCGAGAGCGGCCAGTAGATGGCCCATGCCCGGCCGATCACCTGGTCCTCGGAGATCCATTCGCCGGCTTCGCGCACGTGGGTCCTGGAGTCGACGGAGGCGGAGCGGTGGTCGCCCATGAGCCAGAGCTTGCCCTGCGGCACGGTGTAGGAGAACTTCTCCCCCGAGGGGAAGTCGTCGGGGAACAGGTAGTTCTCGTCGAGCGGAATCCCGTTGACCGTGATGCGCTTCTTGGCGTCACAGCACGCGACCTTGTCGCCGCCGACCGCGATGACCCGCTTGATGGTGTCTTCGCCGTTCCAGCCCTCGAAGACCACGATGTCGCCGCGCTCGCTGGCGCCGTGGAGCTTGTTGACGCTCACCCGGTCACCGATCCTGAGCGTGTTCTCCATCGATTCGGAGGGGATGTAGAACGACCGCACGACGAACGCCTGCAGCAGCAGCGCCACGCCGACGCCCAGCGCGATCAGGAAGAGCGTCTCCCTGAGCCCGCCTTTGCGCTTGTTGCTCTCTTCAACTGCCATGGGGGTACGGCTACCGCCTCGCAAGCCAGCGTCGGCGCAGCCAGAACAGCGGCAGGGAGCCCGCGAGTCCGGCCAGGGCCGGTGCGGCCCCCTCCAGAGCGCCGACGGGCTGCGCGAACGTTTCGGGGATGGACAGGGTCGTGGCCCTGGACAGGGGCCAGATGATGACGAAGGCCCGGCCGATGACCTGGTCGACAGGGATCGAGCCGCCACCGGGGCCGGAGGTGTGCTCGCGGGAGTCGAGCGAGACCTGCCGGTGGTCGCCCATCACCCAGAGCCGTCCTTCGGGCACCTTGGCCGTGAAGAAGTTCTGGGAGGGCACGTTGCCAGGATAGAGGTAAGTGGATTCGTCCAGCGCGACGCCGTTGACCGTGACACGCCCCTTGACGTCGCAGCACGCGACGGTGTCGCCGCCGACCCCGATGACTCTCTTGATGTAGTCCTTGGTGCCCGGCACGACGCCGATGGCGGTGCCCAGCCACTGGAGGGCGGCGGCGAGGGGATGGGCGGGCGGCCTGTCGGGGGCGGCCGGATCCCACGAGCCGGTGCCGGAGAAGACGACGACGTCGCCGCGCTCGACGTCGCGCGTGTGGTACACGACCTTGTTGACCAGGACCCTGTCGTTGGTCAGCAGGGTGTTCTCCATCGACTCCGACGGGATGTAGAACGCCTGGAGCACGAAGGTCTTGACGATCAGAGCCAGCGCCAGCGCCATGACCACGAGCACCGGGAGTTCTTTCCAGAACGACCCTTTTTTCCTGGCGGACGCGTCCGCCGTGTTCCGGCTCTCGCTTTTCATCGCTGATGAGCCTAGATGAAGGCCATACCCCACGGAGGGCACACGCGCCCCTGGGTCGCCTCACCTGAAGGAAATGCCCGCGCAAAGCGCCACGGCCCCGTGACCTGCTGGTCACGGGGCCGTGGGGCGAGGACTCACTTGCCGGCGGGCACGCTGTCACGCTTCTCGCGGATGCGGGCGGCCTTGCCGCGCAGGTCGCGCATGTAGTAGAGCTTGGCGCGACGGACGTCACCGCGGGTGACGAGGGTGATCTTCTCGATGACCGGGCTGTGGACCGGGAAGGTGCGCTCGACGCCGACGCTGTAGCTGATCTTGCGGACCGTGAAGGTCTCGCGGGCGCCACTGCCCTGGCGGCGGAGCACGAAGCCCTTGAAGACCTGGACGCGGGAGCGGTTGCCTTCAACCACTCGGACGTGCACCTCGAGCGTGTCACCGGGGCGGAAGGCCGGGACGTCGCTGCGCAGGGTGGCCTTCTCGAGCTCCTGGATCTTCGTGTGCATGAGAGCGTTTCCTCAACGTTTCGCGAGCATGCGGAGGTCCACCCGGCAGCGCCATGGCGCTGCGACGAGGGGGACACGCCTGCTGGTTGGATGAATCAGGTGGCCGACGGCGGGCACACCAGCGATTCAGTCTGCCACATCTTCCGGCTCGGCGCGAAACGAGAGCAGCAGCTCACGGTCGCGCTTGTCGAGGTCGGCGGCGTCGAGCGCCTCGACCAGGTCGGGCCGGTTCCTCATCGTACGGCGCAGCGCCTCGTCCCTACGCCATCTGGCCACCTTGCCGTGGTGTCCGGACAGCAGCACGTCGGGCACCTGGCGCCCGCGCCAGACCGGCGGCTTGGTGTAGACGGGCCCCTCCAGCAGGTTGCGCATCGCGCCGGGGGCGAAGGAGTCGTCGACCGCGGAGTGGGCGTTGCCGAGCACGCCGGGCAGCAGCCTGCCGATCGCCTCGACCATGACCAGGACGGCCACCTCGCCGCCCGCCAGGACGTAGTCGCCGATGCTGACCTCGTCGACGCGCAGGCGCGTGCCGTACTCGGCCATGACGCGGGAGTCGATGCCCTCGTAGCGGCCGCAGCAGAACAGCAGCCACGGCTCGTGGGCCAGTTCCTGGGCCAGTTCCTGGGTGAAGGGGCGGCCGCTCGGGGTGGGCACCACCATGCGGGGCGCGCCGTCGCCGATGATCGAGTCGATCGCCTCGCCCCAGACCTCCGGCTTCATGACCATGCCGGGGCCGCCGCCGTAGGGGGTGTCGTCGACGGTCTTGTGGACGTCGTGGGTCCAGTCGCGCAGCTGGTGCAGCCGCACGTCGAGGGTGCCGCGCTCGCGCGCCTTGCCGATGAGGGAGACGTCGAGCGGGGAGAAGTACTCGGGGAAGATCGAGACGATGTCGAGCCTCATGACAGCAGGCCCTCCGGCGGATCGATGACGATCCTGCCCCCGGCCGGGTCGACCTCGGGCACGAGCGCCTTGACGAACGGGACGAGGACCTCGTCGGCGCCCGCCCGCCGGACGACGAGGAGGTCCTGGCCGTGGTGGAGGACGTCGGTGACCTCGCCGACCGGCTCGCCGGCGACGGTGACGACGGACAGCCCGATCAGCTGGTGGTCGTGGAACTCGTCGGGGTCGTCGGAGGGCGGCACGTCTGCCGAATCGATGACCAGCATGGTGTCGCGCAGGTCTTCGGCGGCCTCGCGGGAGGAGACGCCCTCGAAACGCACCAGCAAAATGCCCTTGTGCCAGCGGTGACCGGTGATCGACAGCGGCCCGCGCGCGGCGGGCTCGGTGGCCAGGGACGATCCCGGGGCGAAGCGCAGGTCAGGATCGTCGGTGCGGACCTCGACGGTCACCTCGCCGCGCACCCCGTGGGGGCGGCCGATCCTGCCGACGACTAGCTGCACGTGTTCTACCTTCCACGAAAAACGGCCCCCACCGGCCAGGCCGGTGGGGGCACGACACTCCTCGGTCAGCGGACGGTCTCGTGCAGGTCGAGCAGATCGACCCGCACGTACTTGCCGTCAGCCAGGGCGTTGATCACGGTGCGCAACGCCTTGGCCGTGCGGCCGCCGCGACCGATGACCTTGCCGAGGTCCTCGGGGTGGACCCGGACCTCGAGAACGCGCCCGCTGCGAATGCGGCGGGCACGGACCCGGACGTCGTCGGGATTCTCGACGATGCCCTTCACGAGGTGCTCCAGGGCCTCCTCAAGCATGTCAGGCCTCGGCCGGAGTCTCAGCGGACGCCTCAGCAGCGGGCTCCGCGGCCTCTTCCTTCTTCTTGGCCTTCTTCGGCGTGGTGGCGGAGGTGCCGGTGTCGCCACCGGACAGCGCCTCCTTGGCCGCGGCCTCGTAGACGGCGTGACGGTCGGCCTTCGGCTCGGCGACCTTCAGCGGCTCAGGGGCGGGCTCGCCCTTGAACTTCTGCCAGTCGCCCGTGAGCTTGAGCAGCTTGAGAACCGGCTCGGTCGGCTGCGCGCCGACACCCAGCCAGTAAGCGGCACGCTCGGCGTCGATCGTGATGAGCGAAGGGTTCTCCTTCGGGTGGTACAGGCCGATCTCCTCGATCGCCCGGCCGTCACGCTTGGTGCGGCTGTCGGCGACGACGATGCGGTACTGCGGGTTGCGGATCATGCCGAGCCGCTTGAGCTTGATCTTGACTGCCACTGGTGTGGTCTCTCCTGCATTAGAGCGTGGGTGAGCCTCGCCTCGCCGAGTGGGGCACGGCGGAGTGTCGGCCCGAGGGACAGGCGTGACCGGCGGGAGATGAGAGGGCACCCACCTGGTCACGGTGTTCCAACATGTCATTCTGCCAGATCCACGGCAGTGGCCGAACCCGACACGGACTTCAGCGGAAACTGACGCCCAGCTGCTGCAGCACGGTGAGGGCCGAGATGGCGAGCACGAGGACCGCGACGACCACTCGTGCCCGCTTGCCGAAGATCACTGCTGGCCCGGCAGCTTCAGCTTGGAGGGGTCGAAGCCCGGCGGCAGCTCCATGCCCTTGGGGAGCTGCCCCCCCAGCGCGCCGAGGTTGCCGAGCGCGCCGCCCACGGCGGGCTTCTCCTCGGCGGAGTTGGCCTTGCCCAGCGCCGCCTTGCGCGGGTCGCCGCTGATGCGCCGCCCCTTCTTGGCCTTCTTCTGCGCGGCCTTGGCCGCCTTGCCCCTGCCGCCCGGCATGCCGGGGATGCCCATGCCCCCCGCCATGCGCTTCATCATCTTCTGCGCCTCGAAGAAGCGGGTGACCAGGTTGTTGACCGCGGTCACGGACACGCCGGAGCCGTTCGCGATGCGCGCCCTGCGCGACCCGTTGATGATCTTCGGGTCCTGCCGCTCGGCGGGCGTCATCGAGCGGATGATGGCGGCGATGCGGTCGAGGTCGCGGTCGTCGATGGAGTTGATCTGGTCGCGCATCTGCCCCATGCCGGGCATCATGCCGAGCAGGTTCTTGATGGGCCCCATCTTCTGGACCATCTGCATCTGCTCGAGGAAGTCCTCGAGGGTGAAGTTCTCGCCCGAGGTGAGCTTGCCCGCCATCTTGGCGGCCTGCTCCTCGTCGAAGGTCTTCTGCGCCTGCTCGATCAGGGTGAGGATGTCACCCATGTCGAGGATGCGGGAGGCCATCCGGTCGGGGTGGAAGGCGTCGAAGTCCTCGAGCTTCTCACCCGTCGAGGCGAACATGATGGGTCTGCCGGTGATGTGGCGCACCGACAGGGCCGCGCCGCCTCTGGCGTCGCCGTCGAGCTTGGTGAGCACGACGCCGTCGAAGCCGACGCCCTCCATGAAGGCCTGCGCGGTGGTGACCGCGTCCTGACCGATCATGGCGTCGACGACGAACAGGACCTCGTCGGGCGAGACCGCGTCGCGGATGTCGGCGGCCTGCTTCATCAGCTCCTGGTCGATGCCCAGGCGGCCGGCGGTGTCGATGATGACGATGTCGTGCTGGCGCTGCCTGGCGAAGTCGATGGACTCCCTGGCCACGGCGACGGGGTCGCCCACGCCGTTGCCGGGCTGCGGCGCGTAGACGGCGACCTGCGCCCGCTCGCCCACGACCTGCAGCTGGGTGACCGCGTTGGGCCGCTGCAGGTCGGCGGCGACCAGCATGGGCGCGTGCCCCTGGTCGCGCAGCCACTTGGCCAGCTTGCCGGCCAGCGTCGTCTTACCGGCGCCCTGCAGGCCGGCCAGCATGACGACGGTCGGCGGCGTCTTGGCGTAGCGGAGCCTGCGGGTCTCCCCGCCCAGGATCGCGATCAGCTCGTCATTGACGATCTTGACGACCTGCTGGGCGGGGTTGAGCGCCTGGGAGACCTCGGCGCCGCGGGCCCGCTCCTTGACATGGGCGACGAAAGCCTTGACCACCGGCAGCGCGACGTCGGCCTCCAGCAGCGCGATGCGGATCTCGCGCGCCGTGGCGTCGATGTCGGCGTCGGACAGCCGACCCTTGGATCGGAGGGAGGAGAAGACCGATGTCAGCCGGTCGGAAAGCGTCTCGAACACGTGGTTGGCCAGTCCTCGAAGCGAATATGCGTGGTCTTGCGACTCAGCCTAACCGCTATTGGAGACCGGGGACGGCCATGCGGATGGTCAACGCGTGCTCCACCAGGGTGATCAGCGTGCTCTTGACCGAGTCGCGGGCGCGTGCGTCCAGCCTGACGATCGGGATGTGCTGCGACAGCGTGAGGGCGTCGCGCACCTCCTCCTCGGCGTGGACCTGCTGGCCGTCCCAGCCGTTCAGGCCGACGACGAACGGCAGCTTCGCCTCCTCGAAGTAGTCGATCGCGGGGAAGCTGTCGGCGAGCCTGCGGGTGTCGACCAGCACGACCGCGCCGATGGCGCCGCGCACCAGGTCGTCCCACATGAACCAGAACCGGTGCTGACCTGGCGTGCCGAACAGGTACAGGATCAGGTCCCTGTCCAGCGACACCCTGCCGAAATCCATGGCCACCGTGGTGGTGGTCTTGTTCGGAGTGAGCGACACGTCGTCGATGTGCGCCGACGCGTCGGTCATGACCGCCTCCGTGGTGAGCGGCAGGATCTCCGACACCGCGCCCACGAACGTGGTCTTGCCCACACCGAACCCGCCCGCCACCACGATCTTCGTCGAGGTCAGCCCGCGTTCAACCGGAAACATGCTCATCAGACCGCCATGTGAGGTTCGTGACCGCCGACACAGGCAGGGGCGATCTGTTGGCTAGAGCCTGCGAAGTCCACTGAGCACCCTTTCGAGCAGGTTGACGTCGGGCTTTCCAGCGTCGAGCTGTGGCTGGTGCACCCGTACCAGTCCCTCCGTCGCCATGTCCGCGATCAGTACCCTGACCACGCCGAGCGGGATCCGCAGCAGCGCCGAGATCTCCGCCACCGACCTGACGCTGCGGCAGAGCTGGCTGATGGCCGCGTACTCCGGCATGTGCGACAGGTCGCGCGGCTCCACCGTGGCGGAGGAGACCAGGGCCTCCATCGCGAACTTCACCCGCGGCGCCGTACGTCCGCCTGTCACGGCGTATGGACGGACCGGCGAAGCGGGCTCGACATGGGCGGGCTGCGGTGGCTGCCAGCCGCCGCCGGGGTTCCATCTGGGGTCCGTCACTACATCACCTGGTCTGGGTCGCACGGAGCTCGGCGCGTACGGCAGGCGTGAGCACCTGTCCCGCACGCTCCACCATCAGCGTCATCTGGTAGGCCACCAGGCCCATGTCGCAGTCGGGCGCGGCCAGCACCGCGAGGCAGGAGCCGTCGCTGATCGACATGATCAGCATCAGCCCGCGCTGCATCTCGACGATCGTCTGGGCGACGGGTCCTCCTTCGAAGACCCGTGCCGCCCCCTGCGTCAGGCTGATCAGGCCTGAGGCGATGGCGGCCAGCTGGTCGGCGCGGTCAGTCGGGAATCCGGCGGAGGCCGCCAGCGGCAGGCCGTCCGAAGAGACCACCACCGCGTGGGCGACTCCGGGAACGTTGCTGACGAAGTCGGTGATCAACCAGTCGACTCCGCGTGCCGCGTGGCTCAGGTCGTTCACTCGTCCTCCTCCCTGCTATCAACGGTTCGCGGACCGCCCGGGTAGCGGCCCTCGCTGATGTCGTCACGTGCGGCTCTGAAGCCCTGCTGGAAGCTTGAGAACCTGTTGCGCACCCGCTCCGGCGAGATCGCCGGCATGGGCGCGACGCCCTTGGGCGCCGCGGTGTCGGCGGAGCCGGGGACCAGGTTGGCCCTCGGTACCCGCTTGGGCAGACCCGCGGCGGTGGAGCCGTCCTTGACGGGCTCGCGTACGGCTTCCGCCGCCGACCAGCCCGCGTCGGCCTTGGACGTGTCCCATTCTTCGCCCTTGTCGAACCACGCCGACTCGACGGAGGCGAAGATCGGCAGGAACTCGTCACCTGTGGTGCCCTTCACCTGAGGGATGGGCCCTGTCGGGTTGGACTCGACCTCGGAAACGTCATAGCCTCCTGCGCCAGGTGCGGCGAGCGGCTTGTTCTGGAACGACCACGTGGAGGGCGGGTCGGACGGCGACGCCTCGGGCCAGGCTCCCTTGCTAGGCGTCCACACGTCAGCCTCGCCGCTGTCAAAGGTGCCGCCCGCTACGCGAGGGCCCGAGGCCCACGCGCCGCTCTCGGACGGCCACTGCGCCTTGCCTGGCTCGGAGGAGGGCCACTGCGGCGCGCCGCCGTCCGCAGAGGGCCACTGCGCATCTACCTCCGACGGCCACTGCGCCGAGGACGGCCACGCATTCGCGCCGCCCATATCGGCGCCGCTCCAGCTCGGGACGGGGCCCGGGTCTGAGGACCAGCCAGCGGACCCGCCCATGCCTGCGCCAGGCTCCGAGGCCCACCCAGGGCCGGTGTCGGCGGTGAACGCGGCGGGCCGCTGTCTGTCGGGCGCCCAGCCGACGGGCGCGTGCGTCTCCCCGCCCCTGGCGCCCGTGCCGGCCATCGCGCCCGATCCGGCCATCGCCGGGGTGGTCCCGCCGAGCAGCGCCTCGGGAAGCAACACCATCGCGGTCAGGCCGCCGCCACCGTGAGGGCGCAACTGCACCCTGACCCCGTGGCGATGGGCCAGCCTCGCGACCACGAACAGGCCCATGCGACGCGACACCGAGACGTCCACGGTCGGCGCGTCGCTCAGGCGCTCGTTGGCGTGGACCAGCTCCTCCTGCGTCATGCCGATGCCGGAGTCGGTGATCGACACCATCATGCCGCCGCCGTCGATTCTGTTGCCCGACACCACGACTTGGGTCTCGCGGGGAGAGAACGCCAGCGCGTTCTCGACCAGCTCGGCCAGCAGGTGGATGACGTCGTTGACGGCCTGGCCGGCGACGGCCGCGCCGCCCGGCACCTGGAGGTTCACCCTGTCGTAGTTCTCGACCTCCGACAGCGAGGCGCGGGCCACGTCGACCAGCTGCACCGGCTGGCTCCAGCGGCGCGGCGGGTCCTGTCCGGCGAGGACCAGCAGGTTCTCCGAGTTGCGGCGCATGCGGGTGGCCAGGTGGTCGAGCTTGAACAGGTTCGCGAGCCGCTGCTCGTCCTGCTCGCCCTGCTCCAGGCCGTCGATGAGGGTGATCTGCCGCTCGACGAGCGTCTGGCTGCGGCGGGAGAGGTTGACGAACATGGCGTTGACGTTGGCGCGGAGCTTGGACTCCTCGCCGGCCAGCCGTACGGCCTCGCGGTGGACCTCGTCGAACGCCCTCGCGACTTCACCGATCTCGTCGAGCGACTCGACACCGATGGGCGGCACCTTGACCTGCGCGGTGGTGTCTCCCCTTTCGCGCAGGTCCTGCACCGTCTGCGGCAGGCGCTGTCCCGCGATGTGGAGAGCCTCGCTGCGCAGCCTACGCAGCGGCTTGATGAGGGATCTGGCGATGAGGGAAATGATCGCGAGCACCGCTACGAGCAGGATGACGACAAGGCCGGCCGAGATGAGGGCGGCGCGTCTGGCGTCCTCTTCCAGCACCTTCGCGCGGATGATGACGGACGACGAGATGGATTTCTCCACCGTGCGCATGCCGTCGATCTTGCCGGTGATGGACTTGAACCAGGTCTCCACGTCTCGCGAAGGGCGACTGGTGATGGCCAGCCTGCCGCCCTCGGCTGCCTGCGCGACCGACCTCAGCCTGAACAGCTCGGACTGGTCGACGTTCTGTCCGACGACCGTGTTCCTGAACAGTTCCATCTGATCGAGCGTGGCCAGTGACTCGAAAAGCTTCTGCTCACTGGTCTCGCGCGCCGCCGCCGCTGTGAAGGCGTCGAGCTCTCCCGCGTCGAACCCGCGCCGCACCAGGGCGGCGGCCAGGATGCCGCGTTCCTTGGACGTCTGTTCCTTCGCGCGCGCGAGCGCGGCCCTCGCGCTCGCGCTGTCGGCGATCACGTCGTCAAGGGTGACCTGGCCAACCTGGTCGTGGAACTGCAGGAGCGTCGAGATGATTTGGGTGTACTTCTCCACCATCGGCAGCGGCAGGATCTTGTCGCTGGCCGTGGCGCGCAGGGCGCCGATCTCGCTTAACCGGCGGAGCACCGGGCGGATCGGCTCGGCGAAGTTGTCCGAGATCACCAACGCGCGGCGCTTGGCCTCCGCCACCAGTTCGTCGACGGCCTTCTGCGTCTTACGCAGCTGCGCTTGCCTGCCCCGGGGCCTGTTCTCCACGATGAAGAGAGCGGTCTCGTCACGCTCGTAACCCAGTTCGTGCGCGACGGCGCCCAGCTGCTCGCTGAACTCCGCGACCTCTCTCAGCCGCTGGTAGTCGCTCGCGTCGCTGAGGGAGTTGGCGACGCTGACGCCCCCAAGCGCGACCGCCACGGCGGTGGGGACGGCGATGAGGGCGACCAAACGTGACCGCACGCGCCAGTTGCGCAGCCGGAACTTACCGCCCGCGCTCTCATCTGAGGCTGGCGCTTGCGGCGGCGGCTCATCTAACGCGAGGGCCGTCTTGGCTCCAGCGCTCCTTGTTCTCACTTGCCTTCGCAATCTCTCGCCCACTTCGAATCAACAGCGATCGCCCATTGGATGCACGTGGGGCTGTATGTGCTCATGAGATGGAGGCTATTTGAGCACAGTCCTACAGTTTGGACCAACCGCCGCCGACACCACAACACTGACATGTAGCTACATACCAGGGGATATGCCCCGCTAGATCCCTAACGGGGCAGAGCAAGCTGGACAAAGTACTATCATTGTCAACTACATAAGTTGACGAAGCTTCCTTTCTCGCCGACGTGCAGTTCGGCGTCGAACGACCGTAGGTAGAGGTCGCGGTCAGGGAAGGCGCCGGCCAGCCTGTCACCGTACGAGACCAGCTCCTCGTGACGGACCCGGCGCGGCTCGTAACGCTCTTCGAGTAGATCATGGAGTCGATCAAGCGACGAGCCTGCTTCGCTCACCGCATCTGCGACGATCTCGGCGTCCTCCAGTGTGTAGCTCATCCCCATTCCCGTCATGGGATGGGCGCCAAAAGCCGCGCCGCCGAGCACGATGGCGCCACCTTCGTGGTAGCGGGTCGTCCGCAGTGCCGTCAGCGGAATCCTGTGCCACTGCACGGTGCCAACCTGAGCCAACACATCGTCACTCTGTGTCACGAACGGCCGCAACTTCCCCGCGAGGTCCGCTGTATCCTCGAACAGCTCGGCGTCGCGTTCAGATGTGAGGCCCACGAACGCCCTGGCCCTGTGTGCGTCGAGCGGATAAAAGTTCGCGAACAGGCCCTCTGATCCGAAGTACAGCCTGTTGTGCTCTGCCACACTGTCGACAAGTGGCAACACGGCCATCCTGACGTGGTGGGCATAGGGGATCTCACGCCCGTGTCCGCCCACGAGGGGGCGCACCGACGACCTAGAGCCGTCGGCGCCGACGACGACGCCCGCGCGCAGCGTGGGGCCGCCCACGATTGTGATCGTTTTGGTACCGCGAGGCTCGCCCGCGATCGAGCCGATTTGACTGTCGAACATGAACGTGACGCCTTGACACTCCCCCGCGACGGCCTCCACGAGCTCCTTGTAGGGAAGGATGAGGAAGCCCTCAGGCCCAAAGTCGCACAGGCCTATGGCGACTCCGTCGTGGAAGTAGCGGATGGCCTGCCTGCGAAGCGCTCCGCGCTTGGCCACCGACGGCAGGAGCCCATGCCGCTCCAAGACGCGCAGGCCAGGTGCCTTCACGAAGTCTGCACCCCTGCTGCCGATCGACGGGCCGCGCTCCACGACCACCACACGTTGTCCCCGCGCTCCGAGGAGGCACGCCAGGAAGCACCCACCGAGACCCGCGCCGACGATGACCGCATCGGCGTTTAAAACGCTGTCCACCTGTCCTCCGCACTAGGGATGTTGGCACACAGAACTACATATTTGCGATGAATGCCCGACCTATTCGACGCCCGAATTTCACCCTTTAGCGAGGAATGTCAATACTTGGGCGATATGTCCAGATCTTGCAGAAAGCCAGAATAGAGAGGGTTGTGAAAAGTGTTACCTATGTGCCACCGGTGACGCATGGTAATGCTGCTACCGTCTCTGCCTGTTGCTCGTCAGGCGCACATCGCCAGGGCGGTCCCGCCCCCTGGTTCCCCCCTCCTGACACTCCATGATTCTTGAAGGGAGTCCCCGGCATGAGGCTTGGCCGTTCCGCCAGGACCGTCATCTTCGGGTTGGCGCTGGTGCTGGGCGCGAGCGCGTGCAGTAGCGGCGGTGGCGGCTCCGCTGCCACCGCCGCACCAGCAGCCGCTTCCAGCGGCGGAGCCCTGGAGAAGACCGAACTCAAGGTCGCGGCGCTGCCCATCATCGACAACGCGGCCCTCTACGTGGCGATCAACAAGGGCCTCTTCGAGAAGGAGGGCCTAAAGGTCACCCCCGTGCCGATCCAGGCGGGCCCTCAGGGTGTCCCCATGCTGCTGAACGGCGAAGTCGATGCCATCTTCGGCAACTACGTCTCGATGTTCCAGGCGCACGACAAGGGCACGCTCAAGCTGCGCGTCCTGGCCGAGGGCTCGCGGGCGGCTCCCGACTCGCTGAGCATCATGGCGCTGCCGGACTCCCCCATCAAGACGCCCAAGGACCTCGAGGGCAAGACAGTCAACGTGCAGGTCGCGCATAATTTCCAGGAACTGGCCCTCAACCAGGTCCTGCGTGCGCACAACGTCGACCCGACCAAGGTCAAGTACGTCACGGTGACCTTCCCGGACACCATGCCCGCATGGCAGAAGGGCCAGATCGATGTGGCCTACCTGGGTGAGCCGATGGTGACTGCGGCCACCGCGCAGATGGGCGCTCGTAAGATCCTCGACCCCGCCTCGGGTCCCGCGGCCGAGTTCCCGATCTCCGGCTATGTCAGCACCCAGGACTGGTACGGCAAGAACACCAAGACCGCCGCCGCCTTCCAGCGTGCCCTCCACAACGCGGCGAAGCTGATGGAGGACAGGGAGATCGTTACCAGCATCCTTCCCACGTTCACCCAGATCGACAAGGCGACGGCCGGCTCGGTGACCTTCCCGTTCTTCTCCAGCTCGGACAACCCCGTCCGACTCCAGCGCGTTGCCGACTGGATGAAGGAGGCCGGCTGGCTCACCAACCCCATCGACGTCAAGACCATGATGTCCCCCACCTCGCAGTGAACGGGCATATCACGGTGACCGACCGTCTGGCTCCCACCCGCAAGTGGGCGCGCCGGGCGGTCGGCGTGTTCGTCTTCGCGGGAGCCTTCGAGCTCCTCGGACGCGCCGGACTGGTCGACAGCGAGCTCCTGCCGCCCACCTCAGAGGTCCTGCGCCAAGCCGTCATCCTCGCCACCGACTCGGCCTTCCTCCGGCACGCCGCCACCAGCCTGCTCGCCTGGCTGTTCGGTATGGGGCTCGCCGTGGCCATCGGAGTGCCGCTCGGACTGCTGCTCGGCAGCATCCCCGCTGTCAATACCGCCACCAGGGCGATCGTGGAGTTCCTTCGCCCGATCCCCTCCGTCGCACTCATTCCGCTGGTGGCGCTACTCATCGGCACGGGACTGCAGCTGCGCGTGACCCTCATCGTCTACGCCGCTCTGTGGCCTGTCCTGTACAACACGGTGTATGGCCTGCACGGTGTCGACCGGATGGCCAAGGAGTCGCTGCGCGCCTTCGGCTTCGGACGCCTCGCTGTGCTGTGGCGGGTCTGCCTGCCCTACTCCGCTCCCTTCATCACCACCGGCATACGCCTCGCAGCGGGAGTGGCCGTCATCCTCACCATCAGCACCGAGATCGTGGCAGGAAGGGGCGACGGCATCGGCATCTTCATCTCGCTGGCGGGAACGGTCCCCGGCCGGATGAACGAGATCCTCGCCAGCGTCGTCTGGGTCGGCTTCTTTGGCGTCACCATGAACGCCCTCCTGGTGTCCGCCGAGCGACGTTTCTTCCACTGGCACCACGCGCAGGCTGGAGGCCCGTCGTGAGATCCGCTTTCTCGCGGTGGCTGGTCCTCGTGATCGTCGTGGCCGCGTGGGAGCTGGCGACCAGGGCTGCGGCGAGTGCGTTCTTCCCCGCACCCTCGGCGATCGTGACCAGGATGCACATGATGTGGTTCTCCGGTCCTCCCACCACGCTATTCCTGACCGACCTGGCCATCGAGAACATCCTCCCGAGCCTCGGCAGGATCGCCGCAGGCCTGGCCCTCGGCTCGGTCCTCGGCATCGCGCTCGGCATGGCGCTGGGCCTGTCGGCCCGCTTCTACGACTACCTCGACGGAATTTTGCAGTTCCTGCGTGCCATCCCGCCGCCCGCGCTGGTCACCGTGTTCGTGGTGGTCTTCAGCTTCGGCCTGCAGATGCAGCTGGCGTTCATCGTCTTCAGCGTCATCTGGCCGATCGTGCTGAATACCGCAGACGGTGCCCGCTCCGTAGAGCCGCTGCACCTGCAGACCAGCAGGGTCTTTCAGCTGAGCAGTGCCGAACGTCTCAGACTGGTGGTCTTCCCCTCCGCACTGCCCAAGATCTTCGCCGGACTGCGGCTGGCCCTGTCGCTCTCGCTGATCGTCACGGTCTTCGCGGAGCTGCTGCCCGGCACCCGTGACGGCATTGGCTACCAGCTCACCGACGCCTCGGCGACCTTCGACCTCACAGCCACATGGGCGGGCATCGTGCTGCTCGGCGTGCTCGGGTTCATACTCAATGAGGCCTTCCTCGCCGTCGAGCGGCGGGTCCTGTCGTGGCACTCGGGCATGAAGGGCCGACACGACACGTGATACTCAGACGGGGGGCGGGCCGCCGCCTGATACTTCTCCTGTGCTCCGCACAGCTGCTGAACACTGCCAACTTCAGCTCCATGAATATCGCGCTGCCCTACGTCGCCCTCGATCTGCGTCTCGCCGACGCGACGTTGCCCTGGGTGATTTCGGCGTACGCGATCATGTTCGCCGGCTTTTTGCTCGTGGCGGGCAGGCTGGCCGACCTCGTTGGACGGCGCAGGATGCTCGTCACCGGCTTCGGGTTGTCGGCGGCTGCCGCTCTGGCGGGCGCGCTCGCCCCGCTGGCCGAGCTGCTCATCGCGGCGCGCGGGCTGCAGGGGATCGGGGCGGCGATCTCCATCCCTGCCGTCCTCGGACTGCTCACCTCCGCCTTCGTCGAGCAGGCTGAGCGCAGCAGGGCGCTGGCCGCCTTCGCCAGCGCTGGCGCGGTCGGTTTCGCCGCGGGCCTGATCCTCGGTGGCCTGATATCCGACGCGCTCGGCTGGAGGTGGGTGTTCGGCCTGACTGCGCCGCTGGTGGCGGTCCTGTTCGCGATGGCGTGGACCATGGTTCCGCGCGACCCCGCGGGCGCCCACCGTACGGGCGAGGTCGACCTGCCTGGCACGCTGACCGCGACGGCGGGCCTGCTGAGCCTCGTCTACGGGCTTACGAATGCGGGAAGAGCGGGCTGGTCGGCGCCGGCGACCTCCGTGACGCTGGTGTGCGGGATCGCCCTGCTGGCCGGTTTCCTGTTCCTGCAGACCAGGACCGTGACACCGCTGATGCCGCTGCGGGTGTGGCGCCGGCCGCAGTTCGGCGCGGTGATGGCAGTCACTTTCTGCGTCTACACCGCGTGGTCGGGCACTGTCTTCTTCCTGGCGCTGAGCTTCCAGCGGGTGCTCAATTACGGGCCATCCCAGGCCGCGCTGGCGATGCTCCCTCTTGCCGTCGGCGGCTGGCTGTCGGCCACGATCACCGGCAGGCTGTTGCCGAGGACAGGGCCGAGGCCGCTCCTGGTCGCAGGGCTCTCGATGTACACCGCCGGCATCGCGCTCGCCGCGCTGATCAACGCGGACACCTCCTACGCGCCTCACGTTGTCGGGTCACTGTTCCTGATCACGATTGGCTTCAGCCTGGCCTACGTCTCATGCAACGTTACAGCGCTGGCCGACGCCGCTCCCGAGGAGCGCAGCCTGGTCGGCGGGCTCTTCACCACCTGCCTCCAGGTGGCCAGCGGTCTTGGCCTCGCCGTGGTCAGCGCCGTGGCGGCCATGCAGGCCGAGGGAACGCCTGTCTACCGGTCGGCGCTGTGGACCGCCGCTCTGATCGCGGCGGCGAGCCTGGCGCTCACCCTGTTGTTCCTCCGCACAAGGACACCCGAAAGGACGGTCGGCGCATGATCCGCCGAGGCTACGCGCAAACCCCTTTTGGCCAACTGCACTACGCGGAATGCGGTGCGGGTGAGCCGGTCGTGCTACTGCACCAGTCGCCGCGCTCGTGGGACGAATACTACGAGGTGCTGCCGATCCTCGGCCGCACACATCGCGCCATCGCCATGGACACGATCGGATTCGGCGCGTCGGCCAGGCTGGCCGAGCACTCCATCGAGGCCTATGGCGAGGCCCTCGTCGCCTTCCTCGACGCCCTCGACCTCGCTCGAGTCTCGCTGGTCGGCCACCACACCGGGGGCGTCATCGCGGTGGAGGTCGCCGCGACCGCCCCCGAGCGGGTTGAACGTCTGGTCCTCTCCTCCACCCCGTACGTCGACGAAGAGGCGAGGGCGAAGCGCAGGGAGCGTCCCCCTGTCGACCATGTCGTGGAAAAACCCGACGGCGGCCACCTCACCGATCTATGGCAGCGCCGCCAGGGGTTCTACCCCAGCGGCCGCTCCGACATCCTGACCCGCTTCGTACGCGACGCGCTCGGCCAGGGCGAAGACGTGGAGAAGGGGCATCAGGCGGTCGCTCGCTATCGGATGGAGGAGCGGGTCGGCAAGATCGCTTGCCCCGTCCTGTGCGTCGGGGCCACCGACGACCCCTTTGCCTATCCGGAGCTGGAGAACCTGCCGGGGGTCATTCCGGGGGCGCTGATCTCGGTGATCAAGGGTGGCATGGTTCCCCTTCCCGAGCAGCGACCCGAGGAGTTCGCCAGAGTGGTCCTGGACTTCCTCAGCGCCGATCGCGGCTAGCTCAGCGGGTGCGACGGTTGGGCGGCTCGTACGAGGGAGTGTCGAAGCCCCATGCCGACACCATGGTCGGCATGACGCGCAGCCACCTCGGGCCAAAGCCTGGCCCGAGGCGCTCGCCGCCCTCGGGCTGGGTCTTCGCCTCGCCGTGCAGGCAGACACCGCGGGGCATCTCGTCAAAGTCGTCGACGACGAAGGCCACACGCGGGTTCTCCTCGATGTCGCTCAGGTAACGCCTGTTCTGCCCTCTTCCCGGCAGGTCGCGCCCGCCGATCTCGATCGCGCCATGCTCCATGTCGAAGTGGAAGCGCACCGGCACCACGTGCGGACGTCCGTCGGCATTGGCGGTGGCGAGCCTGCCGAAAGTCTGGCTGGCCAGATAGGAAATCTCAGCTGCGGTAAACATTTCGCATTTACTCCTAAATGCTGACAAATCGGGCATAACATAGCCCCTCACTCGAGGGCTCCGATAGAGTTTGGATCATATTTAGCCCCTGCGCCACGAGGATTCAGCGTGCTTGAGATATCGAACCTCTCCCACGTCTACGGCAGTGGATCCGGCGCCCACCACGCCATCGAAGGGCTGAACCTCAGCGTCTCCGAGGGCGAGCTGCTGTGCATCGTCGGGCCCTCGGGGGCGGGCAAGTCCACGCTCCTTCGCTCCATCGCCGGGCTCATCCAGCCGACGGGAGGAGAGGTCCGCATCGCCGGCGAGCTGGTCAAGCAGACGCCCGACAACCTGGCCGTCGTCTTCCAGGACTACAGCCGCTCGCTGTTCCCCTGGATGAGCGTCGCCGACAACGTGGCGCTGCCGCTGCGCCGCAAGGGCATGGACAAGCAGCAGCGCAGGGCGGCCGCCCAGGAGGCGCTGGAGTCGGTCGGCCTCGAGGGAGCCGGCAAGAAGTACCCCTTCCAGCTGTCGGGCGGCATGCAGCAGCGGGTCGCCATCGCCAGGGCGCTGGCCTACCGGCCCAAGCTGATGCTGATGGACGAGCCGTTCGGCTCGGTCGACGCGCAGACCAGGGAGGACCTGGAGGACCTCGTCCTGCAGGTGCGCGGGCACCACCAGATGACCATCGTGCTCATCACCCACGACATCGACGAGAGCGTCTACGTCGGCGACAGGGTCGTGGTGCTGTCCAAGGCACCGGCCCACGTCGTGGGCGACCTGAAGGTGGAGCTGCCCTCTCCGCGCGACCAGATCTCCACTCGCGAGCACCCCGACTTCGTCCACCTGCGCGCCGAGGTCGGACGCCTCGTGCGCGGCGTCGAGAGGACCAACGCGTGAAGCGAGCCGCACTGACGATCGTTCTGGTGACGGCCCTGGCCGCATGCGGCGGCGGGGGCGGCGGCACTGGCGGTGAGGCGGGCCAGGAGAAGACGACGCTGACCGTCGGCGTGGTGCCGGTGCCGTCGTCGGCGGCGCTGTTCATCGCCGAGAAGAACGGCCTGTTCAAGGCCGAGGGCCTGACGGTCAAGACCGAGATCATCCAGGCGCCTCAGGCGGTCATGCCGAAGATCCTCAACGGCAGCATGGACGCCTTCCTGACCAGCTACGTCTCGCTGCTGGCCATCAACGACTCCGGCGCGGCCAAGCTGAAGCTGTTCCAGCACGTGCAGACGACCGCCCCCGGCATCGCCGGCGTCGTGGTTCCCAAGGACTCCCCCATCAAGTCCGCGGCCGACCTCAAGGGCAGGACGATCGGCGTCAACGTGCTCAAGGCGCTCGGCCAGACCCTCACCAACGCGCACCTGCAGCAGGCGGGCGTCAAGCCGGAGGAGGTCAAGTTCGTCGCCGTGCCGTTCGCCGACCAGCTCACGGCGCTGTCCACGAAGAAGATCGACGCCGCCTGGCTGGTCGAGCCGTTCCTGAGCGCGGCCAGGAAGAACGGCGCGGTGGAGATCATCGACACCACCTCCGGGCCGACGGCGGGCCTGCCGCTCGACGCGTGGGGCGTGTCGGAGGACTGGCTGGCCAAGAACCCGAAGACGGCCGCCGCCTTCCACCGCGCGTTGGCCAAGGCGCAGCAGATCGCCGCGACCGACCGCGCGGCCGTCGACGCCGTCGTCCCGACCTACACGCAGATCCCGGCCGAGGTGGCGTCGGCGATGAAGCTCGGCCAGTTCTCCACCGAGGTCGACAAGGCCGGCTTCCAGAAGCTGGCCGACCTGCTGCACGGCTACGGCTACCTCAAGGCCAAGCCCGACGTCACCACGCTGATCCCCGCCGGGATCGGATGACCAAGGCGCTGGGCGTCGTGGGCGTCCTCGGCTTCCTGCTCCTGCTGGAGGCCGCGGGACGCACCGGGCTGATCGCGGTCCTGCCGCCCGTGTCCGTCGTGCTCGTGACCGCGGCCGGGCTGGCGGCCGACGGCGCGTTCCTCGCCGACGTCGGCGTCACCCTCGCCGCGTGCGTGACCGGGCTGCTGATCGCGGTGGTCACGGCGGTGCCCGCGGGGCTGCTGCTCGGCTCGGTGCCCGCGGTCGAACGGTCGGTCCGGCCGCTGGTGGAGTTCCTGCGCCCGATCCCGTCGCTGTCGCTGATCCCGCTGGCGATGTTCGTCTGGACCGACAGCCAGGACGCCAAGACCGCGCTGGTCGTCTACACCTGCTCCTGGCCCCTGCTGATCAACACCATGTACGGCCTGGCCGACGTCGACCCCCTCGCCAAGGACACCCTGCGCGGCTTCGGCTTCGGCCCGCTCGCCGTCCTGTGGCGCGTCTCCCTGCCGAGCACCGCCCCGTTCATCGCCACCGGCGTGCGCATCGCGGTCTCGGTCACGCTGATCGTCGCGGTCAGCGTCGAGCTGATCGCCGGTGGCGCCGGCGGCATCGGCACCTTCCTGGTGCAGGCCGGCAGCGCCAACCGGATCGACAGGATGCTGGCGGCCACCATCTGGGCAGGTGCGCTGGGGCTGGGCGCCAACGCGCTGTTCACCGCCGCCGAGCGGCGGCTGTTCGGCTGGCACCGGGCCAGAGCGGGGGAGGCGGCGTGATCAGGCGGCTGGCGTGGTACTGGCTGCTGCCCGTCGCGGCCGTCGCCTGGGAGACGGCCACCAGGGCGATCGGCGCGGTCTACTTCCCGCCCCCTTCCATGATCCTGGCCAGGATGCGCGAGATGTGGTTCGCGGGACCGCCCGCGCGCCTGTTCCTCACCGAGGAGGCCGGCGGCGACCTGCTGCCGAGCCTGGCCAGGCTCGCCGCCGGATGGGCGGTGGCCGCGGCGGCGGGCGTCGTGCTGGGCCTGGTCCTGGGCCGCTCCCGGTGGCTGGCGGCACTGGTGGAGCCGCTGATCCACTTCGGCAGGTCGGTGCCGCCCGCCGCGCTGCTGCCGGTGTTCCTGGTGTTCTTCAGGGTCGGCACGCCGATCCAGCTGGCCGCGATCGTCTACGGCGTGCTGTGGCCGGTGCTCATCAACTCGATGGACGGCGCCCGCTACGCCGACCGGCAGTACCTCGACACCGCCCAGGTGTTCCGCCTGCGCCGCTGGCCGATCGTGCTGGCGGCGGCCGGGCCCAAGATCTTCGCCGGGCTGCGGCTGAGCGTGGCACTCGCCCTGATCATGATGGTGATCTCGGAACTCTACGCGAGCAGCGAGGGCATCGGGCACCGCATGCGCGAGGCCGAGGGCAGCTTCGACATCCCCGCGATGTGGGCGGGCATCGTGCTGCTCGGCGTGCTCGGCGTGGTGCTCAACGGGGTCTTCCTCGCGGTGGAGCGGCGGGCGCTCAGGTGGCATCGGGGCCGTACAGCCGCCTGATCGCCGCCTGCTGGCGCTCGACGAACCACCGCCTGGTGGGCGGCCCCGCGGCGAGGCCGTCGGGGCGCTCGACGTCGTGCCAGCCGTACTCCTCGGCCCACAGCGCGGGCTTCACCCTGGCCAGCAGGTTGCCCATGCCGGGGCGGCGGCGGAAGCGGCGCAGCGCGGCCAGGTCGAGCTCGGCGGCGGCCACCAGCGACTCCCCCTGTGCCGCCTGGGCCAGCGGGCGGCCCTCGAAGTCGAGGATCTCGGAGCCGCCGCTGGTGGAGTCGCCGGGGATCGGCAGCCCCTCCAGCCCCCCGCTGTTGGCGGAGACGACGTAGGCGAGGTTCTCGACGGCCCTGGCCCGCCGGGCGATCGCCTTGGGGGTGAGCGCGGGCGAGGAGGCCTCGGAGGTGGGGTTGCAGAAGACCTCGGCGCCGCGCAACGCCAGCGCCCTGGCCAGTTCAGGGACGAGGATCTCCTCGGAGGCCAGCACGGCCAGGTTGCCGAGCTCGGTACGGGCGACGGGAAGGACGGCGTCCAGGCCGTAGACGTCGAGGTAGCGTTCCCACACGTCGTACGGCGTCGGCGAGAACATCGAGTGCAGCCGCCGGTAGCGCAGGACGGCCTCGCCCGCCGGGTCGAGGATGACGGTGGCCTGGAAGAACAGCTCGGGGAAGTGCGGGTCGCTCTCGTAGGCGTTGACGCACAGGAACAGGTCGTTGCCACGGGCGATCTCGCCCAGCTCCCGGTACTCGGGGCCGTCGGGGGCCAGGGCCGCCCTGTCCCGCCACTCGGCGGCGCTCTCGCCGAAGGGGAAACCGGTGAGCACGTACTCGGGAAGCACCACGAGCCGCAGGTCGGGGCCGATCCACGCCTTGGCCGCCGCGGCCTGGGCGGCGATCCGGCCGATCGCGGAGGCGACGAGCGCGCGCGGGTCCGCCGAGCCGTTCACCGCGGTGGTCCTGACCTGCAGGGCGAGTGCCCGGTAGGCGCTCACCCGACGCGCTTCTCGTCGATCAGCGTGCGGCGCACGCACACCCCCGCCTCGATCCACTGCCACACCCTGCTGCGCGTCGTGCCGTCATCGCTCAGGACGATCAGCTCGAACAGCCGCAGGTCCGCGTCCTCCGCCTTGAAGACCCAGGTCAGATAGATGGTGGTGGCGTCGACTTCCCAGAACTCGCCCCTGATCCGCTCGGTGTCGAAGGCGCAGCGCCCGCCGCCCAGGTAGGTGCCGGGGAACTCGTGGCGCTCGGTCCTGCCGTCGTCCCAGACGTACTCGTTGACCTGGTGGTAGGCGCGGTCGTCGACGATCGAGCAGGTCAGGCGGGAGCGGTGCAGGTCCACGACCTGGCCCAGGCTGTCGAGGTGGCGGTAGGTTCCCTCCCACTCGCCCTCGTGCCTGGCCAGCAGCGGCATCTCCGCGCGAAGTCCCATGGCTACACGCTCCAGACGGATCGGGGTGACCGGTTCACCAGGTGGGCCCTGCGCCTGACGAAACGGGTGACGGCGGCCGGGCCCATGCGGGAGCCGCCGAGCCCGGACAGGTTGAAGGAGTGCTTCTCGCCCTCGTGGACGAAGGCGGTCAGCGCCGCGTCGTTGACGCTCACCGCGCCCACCCGCAGGCGGGCCGCCACCCGCCTGGCCTCCTCCTCGGTGGCCGCGAACACGGCGGCCGACAGGCCGTAGGCGGAGTCGTTGGCCAGCGTGACCGCCTCGTCGACACCGTCGAAGGGCATCACGGGCAGGACGGGGCCGAAGGTCTCCTCGGTCATGACCCGCATGGAGTGGTCGACGTTCGACAGCACGGTGGGCCGCATCCAGTGGCCGCCGCCGTGCCGTTCGATCGATCCGCCGGTGTGCACGACGGCGCCCCGCGCGACCGCGTCGTCGATGTGCGCGGGGATGACGCCGGTCCTCACCAGGGGCCCCACGGTGCCCCCCTCGCAGGTCAGCGCCGTCCGCTCGGCCTTGGCCACCAGGCGGGCGAGGAAGTCGGCGAAGACCTCGCGGGCGACGTAGACGCGCTCGATCGACTGGCAGGCCTGCCCGGCGTTGGCGGTGCCGCCGCGCAGGACGGCGGTGGCCGCCCGGTCGAGATCGGCGCCGGCCAGCACGACGGCGGGGTCCTTGCCGCCCAGTTCGAGGAAGGCGGGGATGAAGGCGCGGGCGGCGGCCTCGGCGACCTTCCTGCCGGTGGCGACGCTCCCGGTGAACACCAGCGCGTCCACCAGCCCCACCAGCGCCCGCCCCGTCTCCGCGTCGCCTTCGACGACGCGCAGCGGCAGCTCGGACGGCACCAGCCGCATGAGCGGTTCGATGAATCGGGGGGCCAGCTCGCTGGGCTTGACCAGCACCGCGCACCCGGCGGCGAGGGCGGGCACCGCGTCGATCAGGCCGAGCAGGAGAGGGAAGTTCCACGGGCTGATCACGCCGACCAGCTCGTACGGCACCGCCTCGCCGCCCACGACGACGCCGGGGATCGCGGCGGGCTCGTCGGGCCGGTCGGCCAGGAGGGCGGGCGCCTGCCGTACCCACCGGTCGACGATCGCGGCCACCGCGCGCCGCTCGATCTCCGACTCGGCGCGGCGGCCGGTGTCGGCGACCAGCGCGGCCAGCAGATCGTCGTCGCGGGCGAGCGCCGCGCCGAAGGCGGACAGCGCCGCCGCCCTTTCGGCCACGCGCCAGGCCGCCGACCGCGCGCGCAGGGCGTCCGCCGTCGCGGCCAGCTCCTCGGGCGAGACCGGCGACAGCGGCCGCTCGGGCTCGCCGGTGAGGGGGTTCACCACCATGATCAGAGCCGACAATAGCCGTAAACCCCGGCCGAACTCCAGCTCCGGGCCACGGGGCCCCGCGGTTGTCAGCCGCGGGGGCCCACGTGGCTGGTGAGCGCGTGCTCCACGAGGGTGATGAGGGTGCTCTTCACCGAGTCGCGCGACCTGGCGTCGAGACGGACCAGCGGGATGTGCGGGGAGAGCGTGAGCGCCTCCCGCACCTCCTCCTCCGCGTGGAGGTACTGGCCGTCCCACCCGTTGATCCCGACCACGAAGGGGAGCTTCGCCTCTTCGAAGTAGTCGATCGCGGGGAAGCTGTCGGCGAGCCTGCGGGTGTCGACCAGCACGACCGCGCCGATGGCGCCGCGCACCAGGTCGTCCCACATGAACCAGAACCGGTGCTGACCGGGCGTGCCGAACAGGTACAGGATCAGGTCCCTGTCCAGCGACACCCTGCCGAAGTCCATGGCCACCGTGGTGGTGGTCTTGTTCGGCGTGAGCGACACGTCGTCGATGTGCGCCGACGCGTCGGTCATGACCGCCTCCGTGGTGAGCGGCAGGATCTCCGACACCGCACCGACGAACGTGGTCTTGCCCACACCGAACCCGCCCGCCACGACGATCTTCGTCGAGGTCAGGCCGCTAGAGCCTGCGAAGTCCACTTAGCACCCTTTCCAGCAGGTTGAGATCCGGCTTACCCGCCTCCAGCTGCGGCTGGTGGACGCGGATCAAGCCCTCGGACGCCATGTCCGCGATCAGCACCCGGGTGATGCCGAGCGGGACCTTTAAGAGAGCGGAGACCTCCGCGACCGACCTGACCGACCGGCACAACTGGATGATCGCTTGGTACTCCGGACTGAGGAGAGAAAGATCGCGATGTTCGGATGTGGCGGAGGAGACCAACGCCTCCATCGCGAACTTCACCCTGGGCGCCGTGCGCCCACCGGTCACGGCATACGGCCTGACCAGCGAGCTCGGCCCCTGAGGGCGTGGGGCCCCATGTCGCCCCTGATTGTTATCACCAGCCCAACCCTGATCTGTCACAGCCTTCTCCTGTCCCCCATCTCACGCCCCCGCTAGCGGGGACGCGCCGCCTGCAGCTCGGCCCGTACGGCAGGTGTCAGCACCTGACCGGCCCGCTCCACCAGCAGCGTCATCTGGTACGCCACCAGGCCCATGTCACAGTCGGCCGCGGCCAGCACCGCCAGGCACGACCCATCACTGATCGACATGATCATCAACAGGCCGCGCTGCATCTCGATCACCGTCTGGGTGACCATGCCGCCCTCGAACACCCTGGCCGCGCCCTGGGTGAGGCTGATCACACCGGAGGCGACCGCGGCGAGCTGGTCGGCCCTGTCCTTGGGGAATCCCTCGGAGTAGGCAAGCGGCAGACCGTCGGACGACACGACCACGGTGTGCGCGACACCGGGCACGTTGTTCACGAAGTCGGTGATCAGCCAGTTGACGCCGCGGGCGCCCTGACTCAGCTCTCTCATCTGTCCTCCTTGTTCTCGCGGGCGTGGTCGCGAGTGAATTCACGGCCCTGCCGCACTCCCTGCTGGAAGCTCGACAGGCGGCTGCGCACCCGGTCGGGCGAGACCGGCGCGGGCACCTCGGGCGGCGCGCTCTCCGGCGTGCTCGCCGTACCGGGGACCAGGTTGGCTTTGGGGACCCTGCGCGGCAGGCCCGAGGAGGTCGTGCCGCCCTGGGCGGGCTGCGCGGCGGCGCGCGCGGCCTGGAAACCGCTGTCGGCGGGCGAGGACCACGAGGTGGACATGCTCTCGCCCGGCCGGCGCTGCGGCAGCCCCTGCGGGCGGCCTTCCGGCGCCGGCGGCTGCTCGCCGGAGAGGCGAGGGCGTGGGGACGGCTCGGGGTCCGCCTCCTCCCGCGTGCTCTCCCTGGCGGCCTTCAGCTCCTCGGGGTCGGGCCGGCGGAACCAGTCGGATCCGACGGAGGAGAAGATCGGCAGGAACTCCTCCCCGTCCTCGTCCATCGGGGAGCTCCGCACGACGGGCAGCGGGCCGGTCATGTCGGCCTCCGGCAGCCCCATGAAGGAGCTGTGGGAGTCGTTGCCCGGGGAGCCGAACGCGCCGGCGGGGTCGCGCTTGACGTGGTCGAAGGCGGAGTTGGCCTCAGGCTCGAGCGGGCGGCCGAAGGCGTCCATCGACCGCGGGTCCGGCTCGGGCAGGCTCCTGGAGAACGGGTCGAAGGCCGGTTCGGGCGTGCCGGACACCGCGGACGGCCAGCCGCGGTCGGCGAGCCCGCCGGACGCCCCGGCACCGCCGGGGCGCTGGCCGTTGGCGGAGAAGCCGCCTTCGGAGAAGCCACCCTCGGAGAAAGCACTGTCGGAGAAGCCACTGTCGGAGAAACCGCTGTCGGCGAAGCCGCTCTCGCGGGACCCGCCGTCGGAGAAGGCGCTCTCGCGGGACCCGCCGTCGCCTTCGCGCGATCCGCCGTCGAAGAAGGCGCTGTCGGAGAAAGCGCCGTCCGAGAAGGAGCTGTCCGAGAAGGAGCCGGTGGAGAATCCCGTGTCGGCGAAGCCCTGCTCGCGCGACCCGCTGTCGGTGAACGTGCCGCTGGGGAAGGCGCTGTCGGACGGGCCGCTCGTGGCGGCCTCGGCGTCGGCCGTGCCGAAGGCGGACTCCTCGCCCATGGACGGCCACGCGGTGTTGCCTCCGGGCGGGGGCAGCGTGCCGGGCCACGGCGTGTGCATCGGCTCGTCGAACCCGCGCACGTCCGGGCTGTCCATGCCGAACGGGGCGACGGGGGCGGCCATGACGGGCGAGTCGAACGGGCTGAAGGAGCCCTGGGTCTGCGGGAAGGGGAAGCCGGTCTGGGCCGGGGCGGACGCGCTGACCAGCAGCGTGTCGGGCAGCACGACCAGCGCGGTGACGCCGCCGGAGGGCTGCGAGCGCAGCTGCACCGTGATGCCGTGGCGCAGCGCCAGCCGGCCGACCACGAACAGGCCCATGCGGCGCGAGACCGACACGTCGACGACGGGCGGGTTGGCCAGGCGCCAGTTGGCCTGCGCGACCTCGTCGGCGCTCATGCCGATGCCGAGGTCGACGACCGCGATCATCACGCCGTTCTCGGCGCGGTTGCTGGAGACGCTGACCTTGGTCTCCCGCGGGGAGAACGAGATGGCGTTCTCGATCAGCTCGGCGAGCAGGTGGACGACGTCGGTGACCGCGGGGCCCGCCACCAGTGTGCCGGTCGGCACCTGGATGTTGACGCGCTCGTAGCCCTCGACCTCCGACAGCGACGCGCGGGCGATGTCGACGAGCTCGACGGGCTGCGTCCACTTGCGGGCGGCCTCCTGGCCGGCGAGGACCAGGAGGTTCTCGCTGTTGCGGCGCATGCGGGTGGCCAGGTGGTCGAGCCTGAACAGGTCGGACAGGCGCTGCTCGTTCTCCTCGCCGTTCTCCAGGCCCTCGATGAGCTGGAGCTGGCGTTCGACCAGGGTCTGGCTACGGCGGGAGAGGTTGACGAACATCGCGTTGACGTTGGCGCGCAGCTTGGCCTCGTCACCGGCCAGCCGGATGGCCTCGCGGTGGACCTCGTCGAAGGCCCTGGCCACTTCACCGATCTCGTCGCGGGTGAGCACGCCGATGGAGGGCACCTCGGGGATGGCCGCGCCGTCGCCGGACTCGCGCAGGATGCGGACGGTGTCGGGCAGCGTATGGCCGGCCACCTCCAGCGCCTCGGCGCGCAGCCTGCGCAGCGGCCGCACGAGCGAACCGGCCACCCTGGTGGTGATCAGCAGCACGAGCAGCAGCAGCACGAGGATGACCGCGCCGGAGACGATGGCGTTGCGCTGCTCGGCGTCGGCCAGTTCCCTGGTCTGGGCCACGATGGAGGTGGCCAGCTGGTCCTCGACCTTGCGCATGGTGTCGACCGTCTGCTCGGTGCTGTCGTACCAGAGCTTGAGGTCGCGGCGCGAGGTGATGTCGAGGTCGCGGATCTCCTTGTACTCGCGCATCTGGGCCAGGGCGCGCTGGCGCATGGCGTCGGCGCGGTCGACCTCCTGGCCGCGGACCATCTTGCGGTAGAAGGCCAGGTCGTCGCCCGCCGCCTCGGACTCGAAGACGGCCAGCTCGGCCTGCTGGGCGTTCCACGAGCCGAGGAAGTCGGACAGGTCGTCGTAGTCGAGGCTGCGCTCGATCTGCGCGACGACGAGGATGACCTGCTGGCGGGAGACCTCCTCCTTGGCGCGCTCCAGCGCGCCGAGGGCGGTGGCGTCACCGAGCAGGCCCTCGTTGTTGCCCTCGGCGATGAGCTCGCCCTGCAGGCCCTCCATGACGTCGATCATGGAGGTGAAGGTTTTGATCGCCGCTCGGGGGGGAACGCTGTCGCTGTCGCCGATGATCGAGTCGCGGAGCCCGTCGAGGCCCTCGAGCCAGCGGACCACCTCCTCGACCTCGTGGCGCACGCGGAGCGGGTGGGCCTCGTCGATCGCCCTGGCGCTGTCGAGCACCTTCTTCTTGCCCGCGTCGACGACGTCCCGCTGGTTGCGCAGCTGGGAAAGGCGGCCGGCGCGGCGGTTGTCGGCGATGTACCAGGCGGTGAGCGCCCGTTCCTTGCCGAGCTCGTGGGAGAGCGCGCCGAGCCGCTGCACGAGCTCGGCCACCTGGGTCAGGCGGCGGTACTCGGACGCGGTGCCGATGGAGTTGGCAAGCTGGATACCCGCGAGGAGGACGCCCACGACCGTGGGAATCAGGATGAGCAGGATGAGGCGCGATCGCACCCGCCAGTTGCCCAGCTGGAAACGACCGCCCGGCCCGGGCTGCTTGCCTGTGTCCTCCCCCGGGGCGGCGTGCCGGGGGTTTTCCGTCCTCACTGAGTGTCGCTACCTCTCGCCATACGTGCTCGGGAAATCTCTGACACGCATGTGGCGCATGGGATTGCAGGAGCGATCGTAATTGGAACACAACCTGACCAGATCAGCGAACGAGACAAAGCTCGCTAAACACCCATAAATCCGGCTTTTTCGCCCATAACGCCACACGCCGTTTAGGCCGGCCGGAACGAGTCCCGCTCGGCCGGAGCCGCGTGCTTGATCATCAAATGGCGGGTCACAGAGTACTCCTGCACCGCCTCCTGGCTCATGTCCTTGCCGAACCCGCTGCCCTTGACGCCGCCGTGCGGGGCCTCGCTGGCGATGGGCAAGTGATCATTGACCCAGGTCACGCCGACGTCCAGCCGGTGCGAGACGCGCATGGCCCTGGCCACGTCACGCGACCAGACCGAGGAGGCCAGGCCGTAGCGGGTGTCGTTGGCCAGCCTGACCGCCTCCTCCTCGCCGTCGAAGGGCAGCACGACAAGCACGGGACCGAAAAGCTCACCCTGCACGACCTCGCTGTCCTGCCGCGGGCCCGCGATGAGGGTGGGCGGGTAGAAGAAGCCGGGCGCGTCGATCGGGGCGCCGCCGCAGACCACCTCGCCACCGGAGTCGGCGGCCGCGCGGGTCACGAAGCCGTGGACCCGGTCGCGGTGCGCGGCGGAGATCAGCGGCCCGATGTCCGTCGTGGGGCTCCAGGGGTCGCCGACCTCGATCTCGGCCAGCGTAGCGCGGATGGCCTCCACCGCGTCGCCGTACACCTGGCGGGCGACGTAGACGCGGGTGGCGGCGGTGCAGTCCTGGCCGGTGTTGTAGGTCGCGCCCATGGCCACACCGCGCGCGGTCTCGGCCAGGTCGGCGTCCTCGAAGACCAGGGCGGGCGCCTTGCCGCCGAGCTCCAGATGCACCCGCTTGAGCGTGCGCGCCGCTCCCGTCATGACCGCCCGGCCGGTCTCGGTGGAGCCCGTGACGCTCACCATGTCCACGCCCGGGTCGGTCACCAGCGCCTCGCCCACCTCGGCGTCGCCGGTCACGACCTGCACCAGGTTCGCGGGCGCGCCAGCCTTGGCGATCAGCTCGGCCAGCCGGACGGTCGTGCGCGGCGTGTTAGGCGCGGGCTTGATCACTACCGCGTTGCCCGCGGCCAGGGCCGGGCCGAGCTTCCACACCGCCATGACGAAGGGGAAGTTCCACGGCGCGATCGAGCCGACCACCCCGACGGGACGGCGCAGCAGCACCGAGGTGTAGCCGGCGCTGAGCACCCCGGCCCCGCTGCCCTCCAGCGAGCGCGCGGCCCCGGCGAAGAAGCGCAGGTTGTCGGCGGCGAAGGGCAGCTCGCCGTCCCTGAAGACGGCCGCGGGCTTGCCGGTCTCCTCCACCTCGAGCCTGGTCAGCTCCTCGGCGTCGGCCTCCACCAGGTCGGCCAGGCGCAGCAGCACGCGGGCACGCTCGGCGGGGGTCGCCTGCGACCACTCCTCGAAGGCCGCCCTGGCCCGCCGGACGACCTCGGCCACCTCGTGGACGGGCGTGTCGGGCAGCTCGGCGAACGGCAGGCCGGTGGCCGGGTTGATCAGTTGACGCATGGTGTCTTTCCTCGGAAACGATCGGGTCGGTCGCCTGCCGTGACGGCCGGAGACCACGTCTGAGGGGAACGCGCGACGGCGTTCCCCTCAGACGGTCGGTCAGGCGTGGCTTACTTGCCGAGCTGCTCGATCAGGTCGGCGGCCTTGCGCAGGCCGTCACGCCGGCGGATCTCCTCACCCGCGGCGGCCAGCCTGGCGCGCAGCTCGGTGTCGCCGAGCAGGCGGTCCAGCGCGCCCGTGAGCTCCTCGTCGGTGAAGGAGTAGGTGGACAGGCGCACGCCGTAGCCGAGCTCGTCCACGCGCTGGGCGTTGTCGTACTGGTCCCAGAACAGCGGCAGCAGAATCATCGGCTTGCCGAAGTGGATCGCCTCGGTGGTGGTGTTGTTGCCGCCGTGGGTGATGACCAGGTCGACCTGCGGGATGATCTTCGTCTGCGGGACGAACTCCGCGCCCCACATGTTGTCAGCGAGCTTGATCTCCTCGTGCAGCGGGCCCTTGGAGACGATGTACTGGTGCGGCGTGGTGGCCAGCACGTCGATGACGCGCTGCATGAGCTCCACGTCGGCCGAGCCGAGCGAGCCGAGCGAGAAGTAGACCAGCGCGCCGTCGGCGCGCTCGAAGGGCAGCGCGAAGTCCTCGTCGGTCTCGCGGACCGAGGAGTCGAGGCGGTGCCAGCTCGGACCGAGCGGGCGGGCGTCGGTGTAGTCGAGCAGCTCGGGGTAGACGTAGAGGTTCAGGTCGCCCTCGTGGATGAAGTCGAGGTCGGGCAGCGGCCGGGTGCCCTGCTCGACGCACCACTCGTTGAAGGCGGTCCAGATCTCGCGGTGGGTGCGGTCGTACTCGGCGACGAAGGCGTCCCACTCGCCGCGGTCGCCGGAGGGCAGGCCGGAGAAGACCGGCGGGATCCCCTCGCCGCGAACCTCCAGCGGGTTGCAGGAGACGATCCTGACGAACTTCTTGCCCGTCGTCAGCAGCGCGGGGAAGGTGATGACGTTGTCCTCGACGATGATGTCGGGCTGCACCCGCTCGATGATCGCCTTGAGCTGCGGCTCGCAGTACTTCACGCCGTCGATCAGGGCGTCCCAGATCGGCTTGGTGACGGTCTCGAGCTGCTCCTTGGTGCTCTTGCGGTACTCCGGAGCCGTGTCGCGGATGAAGTCCTTCCAGAACTGGCCGGCGTCCTGCTCCTCCTCGGCGGGCGGCGCCAGGTCCACCAGGTCCTCCTCGAAGCCGAGCGCCTCGAGCTTGCCCTTCCACGACGCCTCGGCGGCGAAGACCACCCGGTGCCCCCTGCGGCGCAGGATGTCACCGATGCCGATGCTGTTGTTCGTGGGTCCGTACGCGCTCTCGGGCATGAACAGGATGGTGAGAGACATGATCAACTCCGGGGGGACACTCAGTTGAATTTCAATTCAAATACTGTCTAGCGGGATGGTCAACTTCAAGGCAGTATGTGCCCGCATGACCTTAATGACGCCACAGGAACGGGGGTGCTGGTGACCGCGCGCAAGAGTCGCTCGGACCGGCGGATCGACCTCATCGAGGCGGCCCGGCGGGCCATCGTCCGCCACGGCATCGACGGGGTGCAGCTGACGCACGTGGCCGAGGAGGCCGGACTGACCTCGGGCGCGGTGCTCTACCACTACCCCGACCTCAGCGAGCTGCTGGTCGAGGCCCACCACGCCAGCGTGGAGCGCTTCTACGAGCACCGCATGCGGCAGATCTCCGCGATCAGCGACCCCGCCCGCAAGCTGGTCGTCACCATCCGCTCGGGACTGCCGACCGGGCCGCTCGACCCGGACGTGCGGCTGCTGAACGAGCTCGGCGGGGCCGCCGGCCGCAACCGGATCTACGGCCTGCTGCTGACGACCCTGTACGACCGCCAGGTGTCGATGTACCAGGCGGTCCTGGACACCGGGACGGCGCTCGGCGTGTTCACCCTGGCCACCGACTCGCTGACGATCGCGCGCAACCTGGTGGCCCTGGAGGACGCCTACGGCTATCGCATCACGGCCAGGCATCCGCTCATCGGCCCCGAGGAGGCCGTGGAGCTGATACTGAGCTATGCCCGAGCGGCCACCGGCTGCCAGCTGGCTCCCCACTGACTCAACCTTCCCGGATCAGCACCGCGTCGTGGGCGTCCCAGTCGAGCCGGACCTGGGCGCCCGCCTCGACCTTCGCGGCGCCCTGCTGGGCCACCAGGACAGGCTTGTCCCGGCCCTCCACGGTGACCGCGATGTGCGAGATGCCACCGTAGAAGCTCACATCGACCACGGTGCCGGGCAGGCCCTCGCCGGACATCTCATCGGACAGCCGCACCTTCTCCGGCCGCACGGCCAGCAGCGCCTTCCTGCCCTTGCTCTCGCCACCCTCGGCCTCGCCGCCCTCGGCCTCGCCGCCCTCGGCCTCGCCGCCCTCGGCCTCGCCGTCCTCGGTCTCAGCACCGTCAGACTCGGCGTCCTTGCCGTCGGTTCCCTCTGCGTTGGCGCCATCAGACTCGGCACGCTCGGTCTCCGCGACCTTGCCGTCGGTACCCTCGGCCTTGGCACCGTCAGACTCGGCGCCGTCGGTCGCGGTGTCCTCTGACTCGGCACGCTCGGGCTCCGCACCCTCGGCGTCAGTTCTCTCACTCTCAGCGCCATCGGTCTCAGCACCGTCAGTCTCAGCACCGTCGGACTCGGCACGCTCGGTCTCCGCGACCTTGCCGTCGGTACCCTCGGCCTTGGCACCGTCAGACTCGGCGCCGTCGGTCGCGGTGTCCTCTGACTCGGCACGCTCGGGCTCCGCACCCTCGGCGTCGGTTCCCTCGCTCTCAGCACCGTCAGACTCAGCACCGTCGGACTCGGCATCGGGAGAATCGGGGCCGTCGGTCGCGGCACCCTCGGACTCGGCGCCTTCGGACACCGCATCCTCGGACACCGGCTCCTCAGACGACGGCTCCTCAGACGACGGCTCCTCGGACACCGGCTTCTCGGACGCCGCGTCGTCGGGCTCGGCGATCTCAGGATCCTCGATCTCGGCGCTCTCGGCGGGCAGGACGCCCAGTCCGGGGACCTCGAGGCCGCCCGGCACCGCCGTACCCTCGAAGAGGTTGTTGGCACCGACGAAGTCGGCCACGAACGGCGTGCGGGGCCGCTCGTACAGCGCGACCGGCTCGTCCACCTGGCGCACCTGGCCCGTCTGGAAGACCGCGATCCGGTCGGCGAGCGACATGGCCTCCTCCTGGTCGTGGGTGACCACGACGAAGGTGATGCCGACCTCGTGCTGCAGCCGCTTGAGCTCCAGTTGCATGCCCGCGCGGACCTTCTTGTCCAGCGCGGACAGCGGCTCGTCGAGCAGCAGCAGCCGCGGGCGCTTGACGATCGCTCTGGCCAGGGCGACGCGCTGGCGCTGGCCGCCGGACAGCTGGGACGGCTTGCGTCCGGCCATCTCGGCCAGCCCGATGGTCTCCAGCACCTCGCCGACCCGCTGCCTGATCTCGACCTTGCCGAGCTTCTCCTGCTCCAGGCCGTAGGCGATGTTCTTGGCCACGGTCATGTGCGGGAACAGCGCGTAGGACTGGAACATCAGGTTGATCGGCCGCCGGTTCGGCTGCATCGACAGCAGGTCGTCGCCGTCGAGGGTGACCGTGCCCGCGTCGGGCGTCTCGAAGCCGGCCAGGATGCGCAGCAGCGTGGTCTTGCCGCAGCCGGAGGGGCCGAGCAGGGCGAAGAACTCGCCCTGCTCGATCTCGAGCGAGACGTTGTCGAGCGCGGTGACGTCTCCGAACCTGCGGGTGACGCCGTCAATCTTGAGCACGAATCTCCCCGATCTTCGTCATGCGCTGGGCGACGATCACCACGGTGAAGCTCACCAGCAGCAGGATCGAGGCGAGCGCGTTGATCTCCGGGGTCACCCCGAACCTGACCATTGAGTAGATGACGATCGGCAGCGTCGGCTCGGTCGGCGCCGCCGTGAAGAACGCGATGACGAACTCGTCGATCGACAGGGTGAAGGCCAGCAGCGCGCCGGCGACGATGCCGGGCACGAGCTGCGGCAGCGTCACCCTGACGAAGGTGGTGACGGGTCCGGCCCCGAGGTCGCGTGAGGCCTCCTCCAGCGAGGAGTCGGCGTGGGTGAGCCTGGTGCGCACGACGGCGGCGACGAACGCCATGCCGAACAGCGCGTGCGCCAGGATCACCGAGTGCAGGCCGAGGCTGAACTTCACCACGTCGTAGAAGACCAGCAGGCCGATGGCCAGCACCAGGTCGGGCAGGATGGCGGGCATCAGGCCGAGCGCGTCGAGCAGCTTGGACCTGGTGTACCTGGCCAGTCCCACCGCCAGCATCGTGCCGAGCACGGTGGCGAGCACGGTCGAGCCCGCCGCCACGATCAGCGTGTTGGCCAGGCCCTTGAGGATCTTCTCGTCCTGCGCGAGCACGCCGTACCACTTGAGGCTGAAGCCCTCGTGGACGTACGGCGAGCGGCCCGCGTTGAAGGACATCACCAGGAGCACGAGGATCGGCGCGTAGAGGAAGACGTAGGTCAGCCAGAACGGCACGTAGAGGAAGCGCGGCTTACCCACGGCGGTTCACCCACGACTGGACGACGAGCAGCACGACCAGGACCAGGATCACGGCGAGCGCCAGGGTGGAGCCGAACGGCCAGTCACGTGACTTGAGGAACTCCGTGCGGATCAGCGTGCCGACCGTGGCCGAGCGTCCGCCGCCGAGGATCTCCGGGATGACGAAGTTGCCGAAGCTCGGCACGAAGACGAACAGGCAGCCGGTGGCCACGCCCGGCAGCGTGAGCGGGAGCGTCACGCGCCTGAAGGTGGTGAAGGCCGAGGCTCCCAGGTTGGCCGAGGCCTCGCGCAGCTGCGGGTCGAGCTTCTCGATGGCGGCGTACAGCGGCAGCACCATGAGCGGCAGGTAGGAGTAGAGCAGGCCGGTGACCATCGCGCCCTGGTTGTAGAGCAGCTCGAACTGCGTGCCCAGCGCGGAGTTGATCAGGCCGGGGCCGCTCAGCAGGATCGTCCACGCGTAGATCCTGATGATGAAGTTCGTCCAGAACGGCAGGACGATCGCGACCAGCGCGATCGTCTTCCACGTGCGCGGCAGCCTGGCGATCAGGTACGCCGTCGGGTAGCCGAGCAGGAGCGCGAACACGGTGGTCAGCGTGGCCAGCTCGATCGACTCCAGGACCACGTCCAGGTAGAGCGGATCGAGCAGCCTGGTGAAGTTCTCCGTCGTGAACTCGTAGACGATCCCGCCGAAGCGGCCGCGCCTGAAGACGGTGTAGCTGAGCACCAGGACGAGCGGGACCAGCATCAGCACCGCCAGGTAGGCGATGCCGGGCCCCAGGAACACGAACGCGCCCAGCCGGCGCCCCCACCGAGGGGACACCGGCCGGGCCTTACCCACGGTCTTCACGCTTACTTGGCCGCGACCTCGGTCGACAGGCGGGTGAACTTGGTCGCCGCCTCTCCCAGGTCGATGATCGACTCACCCTGGAGCAGCTCGGCGGGCGAGATGCCGAGCAGCGACCCCTCGGGGATCTGGACCTTGTCCATGGCCGCCTTGTTCGGGACCTTGTAGTTGATGTTGGCGGCCGCCCAGCTGTGGATCTCGGGGTCGAGGATGTAGTTGATCAGCGCGTGCGCGGCCTCCTTGTTCTTGGAGGACTTCATGATCACCATGGTGTCCACCCAGAGGTCGCTGCCCTCCTTGGGGACCACGAACTTGATGTTGTTCTTCGGGTCCGTGGTGGGGCACCAGCCGTCCCACGCCTCGACCATGACGGCCTCGCCGGACTTCAGCTTGTCGCCGAAGGTCACGTCGTCGTACTGGAGCAGCTTGGGCTTGGCCGCGAGGAGGAGCTCCTTCGCCTTGGCGATCTCCTCGTCCTTGTCGGTGTTGACCGAGTAGCCGAGCGACTTGAGCGCGGGCAGGGCCAGCCAGCGCTCGGTGGTCATCATCGTGACCTTCTTCTCGGCCCAGGCCGGCGGCGTCAGGATGTCCTTCCAGCTGGTCGGCTCGGCCTTGACCAGGTCGCTGCGGTAGCAGATGCCCGTCGTGCCCCAGGTGTAGGGGACGGAGATCTTGTTGCCCTTGTCGTAGGAGAGCTGCGTGGCCTCGGGGTAGAGGTTGCTGAGGTTCGGGATCAGCTCGGGGTGGATCGGCTCCAGCAGGCCCGCCGCCGCCAGCGCCTGGGCGTACTGGCCGGAGACGAAGGCCACGTCGACGCCCGCGCCGCCCTGCCCGGTCAGCTTCGCCATCGCGGTCTCGTTGGTGTCGTGCTCGACGACCTTCACGTCCGCGACGCCCAGCTTGGCCTTGGCCTTCTCCGGCAGTTCCTTGGGCGTGTAGCCCGGCCACACGGTCACCGTCAGGCTCTGCTTGGACAGGTCGGCCTTGGCGTTGAGCGGCGCCGCGCTCTGTGCCGGCTTGGCGCTGTCGGTCGACGACTCACCGCCGCACGCCGCGACGGCGAGCGCGAGCCCGGCCGCCGCCACGACGGCCGGAAGACGACGGGTGTACCGGGTACGGGACACGGCCGCTACTCCTTCTAGATTCAGATGTACGAGGGGTCTCGCGACCAACCGGGCACTGCAGACCAAAGCAGGAGTGTTGCAGCCAACATCAACATGAGCAAGACTTTTCCGGACATTGTCACCAGGAAGTTCGATAAACGTGTTGAATCGCGATTCAATATGGCGACGACTGCCGGCCCCACGTAAGAATCACGTTACCGATCAGGACGGCGCCGTGACCAGTTCCCGGCCAACTCTCACCGCCGCTCTCAGCGCCGGTGAAGGGTTCACGGCGGCGTTCCTGGCGGCGCTGTCGGCCCCCGTGCCCGAGCCCTTCAGGGTCCGCCGCTACCTGCCCATGCCCGCCCCGTACGGCACCGCCGGCGAGCCCGGCGCCGGGGACGCCTGGCGGGAGCGCGGCATCGACGTCGACCAGACCAACCACTCGGTGGTCGTCGGCGAGCGGGTCGTGGTGAAGTGGCTGGCCGAGCCGGCGCCGCTGCCCCACCCGACGCTCGCGGCGTTCGCGCACCTGACCGAGGCGGGCTTCCGGGACACCGCCCCGCCGTACGCGGCGCTCACCAGGGTCGAGCCGTCGGGCGCCGAGACGCTGCTGGCCCTGGTGACCGGCTACCTGCCCGGGGCGAGGGACGGGTGGGAGTGGTGCGTGGACGAGGCGGAGGCGGGCCGTACCGGCTTCGCCGCCACGCTCGGCCGGCTGGCCGCCGACCTGCACCTGGCGCTCGCCACCTTCCCCGCGGCGGACGGCGCGGCCCCGGCACCAGTGCGCCTTCCCCAGGACGCGGCCCCGGCACCAGTACGCCTCCCGCAGGACGCGGCCCCGGCACCAGTGCGCTCCCCGCAGGACGCGGCCCCGTCACCGGCGGGCGGCGAGCCCGGCGGGGCGGACCTCTCGCGGCAGGAGTCCGCGCTCGACCGGGCGGCCGGGGCGCTGGAGGAGGCGCTCGCGCTCACCGACGGCGAGGACGGCGCGTGGCTGCGCGCCCACGAGCCCGCCCTGCGCGCCGGGCTGGCCCCGCTGGCCACCCCGGTCACCACCCCGAGGATCCGCATCCACGGCGACTTCCACGTCGGCCAGATCCTCCAGTGGCGCGACGGATACGCGGTGATCGACTTCGACGGCAATCCCACGGTCGCCGACGCCGACCCCTACCAGCCCGCCGCCCGCGACGTCGCCCAGCTCACCACCAGCCTGGAACACGTCGCCCAGGTGGCCGTCAAGCGCCGCGGCACCGCCCCCTCCGCCGCCGCCGCGTGGGCCGCCGCCGCCAGAGCCGGTTTCCTGGAGGCCTACCGGCTGCGGCTGCGCGCCGCCGGCCGGGCCGAGCTGCTGGACGAGCGCCTGCTCGGCCCGTTCGAGATCGAGCAGGAGTGCCGCGAGCTGATCTACGCCGCGCGCCACCTGCCCCGCTGGCGCTACGCCCCCATGGGCGTGCTGCGCACCCGCTACACCGAGGAGAACCCGTGAACCCCGAGCTGTTCCACGCCGACCTGGAGGCCAAGCCCTCCGCCCTCGCCGACCTGGCCGCGTGGCTGGAGAAGGAACCGCTGACGCTGCCGGAGGGGCTCAGGCGAGTGGTGTTCCTCGGCATGGGGAGCTCGCGCTACGCCGCGAGCGTCGCCGCGCTCCGCCTGCGGGCCAGGGGCTTCGACGCCTACGCCGAGTACGGCTCGGCCGCCGCCACCTTCCCCGCCGGCCCCGAGACGCTCGTCGTGCCGATCTCGGCGACCGGCGGCAGCAGGGAGACGCTCGACGCCCTCGCCCGCTACGCCGGCGGCCCCTCCCCCGTCGTCGCCCTCACCAACGTCGCCGACTCGAAGATCACCGAGGGCGCCGACCAGGTCATCCCGATGCTGGCGGGCGAGGAGCGGGGCGGCGTCGCCTGCCGTACCTTCCAGCACACGCTGGCCCTGCTGCTGGCGCTGGAGTCGCACCTCACCGGCGCGCCCCGCGACCTGCCCGAGCTGGTACGGCGGGCCGCCGAGGCCACCTCCGACCTGCTCGACCGCCGCGACGAGTGGCTGCCGACCGCCCTCGACCTGCTCGACGGGCCGAACGGCGTCTACACGATCGCCCCGGCCGAGCGGCTGTCGTCGGCCCAGCAGTCCGCGCTGATGGTCCGCGAGGGGCCGCGCAGGCCGGCCGACGCGTGCGAGAGCGGCGACTGGTCGCACGTGGACGTCTACCTCACCAAGACCCTCGACTACCGCGCCCTGCTGTTCCCCGGATCGGCCTACGACGAGCAGGCCATGGACTGGGTACGGCAGCGCGGCTCCACCGTCCTCACCGTGGGCGGGCACGTGGAGGGCGAGCGCGCCGCGATCCGCTACCGGCACGACGAGGATCCGGACGTGGCCCTGCTGACCGAGACGCTGGTCGCCGAGCTGGTCGCCGCCCACTGGTGGCGCACCGCCTGACGCCCCGCTCCCCGGACCTGGGCCCGCCGGGTGCGGGCCAGGGTCCGGGCCAGAAGGTGGGGCCGTAGACGGTCAGAAGGTGGGGCCGTAGGAGGAGCGCACGGTCAGGGCGTGTTCGACGAGCGTGATGAGCGTGCTCTTGACCGCTTCACGGGAGCGCGCGTCCGTCCGGACGATCGGCACGTGCGGGGCGAGCGTCAGCGCGTCCCGCACCTGGTTCTCCACGTGCGGGAAATGCCCGTCCCACCCGTTGAGCCCGACCACGAAGGGGAGCTTCGCCTCCTCGAAGTAGTCGATCGCGGGGAAGGAGTCGGCCAGGCGCCGCGTGTCCACCAGCACGATCGCGCCGATGGCGCCGCGCACCAGGTCGTCCCACATGAACCAGAACCGGTGCTGGCCGGGCGTGCCGAACAGGTACAGGATCAGGTCCCTGTCCAGCGACACCCTGCCGAAGTCCATGGCCACCGTGGTGGTGGTCTTGTTCGGCGTGAG